>JAWOGN010000289.1:0-8256 GCA_046496815.1 Desulfatiglandaceae bacterium | reverse complement strand
CTGTCCGAGAATGGCTATTTTCCCCAATCTCTGTGTCAGGCTCAAATTATAATCCTCGAAATACTTAAATGTATTCCTGTGGTTATAATTTTCGCCTTCCTTGATCTTGAAAAAAATTCCTCATTCTCGGACAGTCTCCTAGGCTTTTACCAGGCGGATCTGTTTTCGCTTCAAAGCCCTTACGATGATCTCAATGATTCTTTCTTCGATTGCTTCCCAGGAGCACGCGGCCTCCTTTATGATGCGAACCTCTTTCGGCTTGATTTGAATTTCATGAACCCCCTGAATCGCCATGATTTCTTTTACAACCTGGGCCCCGATGATGCCGAGAGGTTCCAAGGATTCCTTCCACGCTTTGTTCAGGGGCTTTCTAAGTTTTTCGACGCGAGGGGCGGAGATTTCCCGGTCTGTCAGGAATGATCTGATTTCTCGATTTGGATGGTGATAGACCCTGACCTTCCATTCCGACATGTTTCCAGCCCTCCTCTGTGACCCACAATCTTCTCTATCCTAACATAAATTAAACCTTGTGATTTTATCAAATCATATGTAAATGTGGAACCGGTTGATTTCAGGATTGCATCGGGCATTTCCCAGAAGAAATAGGGATGGCTTTTCTCGAATGTTTTACCGGGGAAGTATTCTTTTGGTGGGAACACCACCCGGAAACCGAAAGGCATGGCGTGAAATGTGAGTACCCTGCGATTTTCGATCGTTTTCCGCAGGAGATTCCGCTGAACCCGATGGTATTACTTCGGATCGAATGCCGGGCGGTGTCCCTGCGAGGACTGAAATCGGAAGGTGTTTACAAGAACAGGACTGAGGAGGATCATCGAGCATGGAGATAGAAACCTTGGGTGTTGTAGGCGCAGGACAGATGGGGTCCGGTATTGCTCAGGTCGCTGCGCAATTTGGAATGGCTGTTGTCATGAATGACATTAAGGATGAATTTGTGGAAAATGGCTTTTCTGCAATTGAAAAAAGCTTGGAGAGAATGATCAAGAAAGAGAAGATCACGGAAGCAGGCAAAAATGAGGTTTTGAGCAGGATAGAAGGTTCGACGTCCCTGGGGGACATGGCAAAAGCGGATTTTGTGGTGGAGGCGGCGACAGAAAATGAAAGCCTGAAGCTTGGGATTTTCAAAGACTTGGATGAAACTTGCAGGGAAAGTGTGATCTTATCGTCAAACACCTCTTCAATTTCTATTACGAAGATCGCAGGCGCGACAAAAAGACCGAGGCAGGTTATCGGTATGCATTTCATGAATCCGGTTCCTCTGATGAAACTCGTTGAAATCATTAAGGGTCTGGCAACAAGTGATGAAACGTTCCGGGCGACGCACGACCTCGCCCTGAAAATGGAAAAGACGCCTGTGCCGGCCAATGATTTCCCGGGCTTCATTAGCAACCGAGTTCTTTTGCCGATGATCAACGAGGCTGTTTACGCCGTGTTCGAAGGCGTCGGTACCCCCGGCGATATCGATCAGGTGATGAAACTGGGGATGAATCATCCCATGGGACCTCTGGCCTTGGCGGATTTGATTGGTCTGGATACGTGTCTGGCGATCATGGAAGTGCTTAAATCGGGGCTGGGAGATGACAAATACCGTCCGTGTCCGCTTTTGAAGAAATATGTCGATGCCGGTTGGCTCGGCAGAAAAACGGGGAAGGGATTTTACGATTATTGAACTGTCGATTGGCCTGATGGCTTTTTTATCGTACGGACCGGCGAGATAGTCCGTTGAGACCAACCCGGACGCTCTGCCTTCCATTTGTCATGAGAATCCATGACATGCATCAACGGGCGGATTCTCAAATGATGCATGATCGGAATTTGACTTCGTTCGGCAAGCCCTGCGCAGGGGATTGCAACCTGCTGTCGGAGACCCCATTGGTTCTCGTTGTGCGTTCGCAGGGTGCCGAAGAAATGCACGTTGCAAATTGAGCGGTATTGTAGTATGAAAATTTAATTAAGGAAGCTTAATTGACCCAGCAGCATGAGAGGATCCCGAATTCGAGGAGAACAGATTATGGCCAAGATATTAATCGTAGACGATGAAGAGCACATTAGATACCTGTATTCAGAAGAACTGAGTGAGGCCGGCTACGAAGTTATCACAGCCGAAAGCGGTCATAAGCTATTGGAAAAAATCGAGGAGGAAAAACCGGACCTGGTCGTACTCGATATCAAGATGGTAGATTACAATGGACTTGATTTGCTTCAAGACATACGCAACAAGTTCTACAGCCTCCCCGTTGTTCTTTGTACGGCCTACGATACCTTTAAGGAGGATATGAAGTCCATTGCCGCCGACTTCTACGTGATCAAATCTTTCGATCTAACAGAGCTTAAGAAAAAAATTGCGATGGCCCTGGAAGCAACGGATGGTTCGAATTAGGCGTTACCGCATCCGTTTGATTTGATGCGTGGCGGTGAGGTGGGTTTTCATCTGAAGTTGGATTTGGAAGGCTTGCAACGCTCCTTTCTGGTGCGGTTGGTTCTCACAATCGTCCATTGAGCATCCCCGGACAGCCCCGAAGGAAAATCTCTTTCACACCCGAGATCTTCTCCGCCTTCACCGTGCCCCCAATTCACCGATGCGCAGACCGCCCAGAAACTGAAGAAAGGAAGGAAATTTGATTCAAGACGGCCGGGTTGGTGCATATTTCTCGCTCACCTCTGCGGTACTCTTCTGGGGCCTGTCATTTGTGGCTACCAAGGTGGCTCTGGAAAGTTTCACGACATTCACTCTCGTCTTTGGCCGCTTCAGCCTGGCCGCCTGTGCGTTTGTGGTGGTGTTGGCACGGCGAGGTTTCCCCGATTTTACTCGCAAGGAACATCTCAAGGTGTTTGCTGTCGCGGTGTTCGAACCGGGACTCTATTTCATTTTTGAAACCATCGGTTTACAGCACACCACGGCGCCGAAGGCGGCTTTAATTATTTCAACAATCCCCATCGTGGTGATGGCGCTGTCTGCACTGCTCCTGGACGAGCGCATTTACCCGGCATGCCTCGTCGGCATGGTAACATCCATCGTAGGCATTACAGTGGTGGTAACGGGAGCTCACGATTTTAGTTGGACTTTGGGGGGTCAGTTGATTGGCGATCTCCTCATTTTCGGTGCAGTGATCTCGGCGGCTTTCTATATGGTGCTTGCAAGAGATCTGGGGGGGAGACATTCGGCTGTGGAAATAACCGGCATGCAGATCATCTATGGAGCTATTTTATATGGACCGGCCTTTATCTGGGAACTGCCCAGCGTGAAATGGGCCGAAGTGATGAGCTATCGTTCCCTGGGCGCACTCGTCTTTTTGACCCTGTTTGCCACCATCATTGCGTTTTTGTGTTACAATTATGCCCTGACAAAGATACCAGCCACAAAAGCAGCTGTTTTCATCAACGGCATTCCGCTTGTAACCGCTCTTGGGGCTTGGATTTTTCTGGGTGAAATTTTGACGTTGGTGCAGCTGGCGGGCGGTGTCTTGGTGCTGATCGGTGTGTTTCTTGCGAACTTTCCCACTGCACGAGCGGTGCCGAAGCGCCTCGCGAATTCAGTGTCCTGAGTGATTTTATTTCGGGGTTGGTTCAGGCATATCCGAATAACGCCTCGGGCGAAAAGGAATTGAAATGCCGGATCTCTTATGGTTTAATAAATTTGTATTTAGTCGGAAATCACCCTTTTTCGCTATTTCGGTGCGCCCCCGTATTCATCGGAGTTAACACCGGAATGAGGACTTTTCACGAGATTATTGTGGGTGAATCTGTGAAAGTATTTTGATGCGATGCGTACCACCGAGGTTTGGTTCTTCATCTGATTTCACGTGCGTAGTCTCACCCTCCCATTTCTCCAAGCGGAACTGCCATCGCCCCCGAACCCGGGCGCTCCTTGAACGGTGGTAACATCCTCTGCATTTTTTTTTCACCCTTAAGCATTGAAAGGAGGCGGACATGAAAGCAGGACTCATTTTTACGGGAACCGGGCCGATACTGATCTTAACAACCTACGAATCTTTCGACGAGCCCAAACTGGTAGCGAAGCTGGATGCCAAGGGTATTCGAAAGTTTATCGCCTGTGACCTACCACTGGATACGGTGAAAGCGAAATATGGAAATCACTATACGGTGGTCATGGGCGATCTGAGTCAAACGGACGATTTGAGGGTTTTGGACTACAACGGATATAACGTTTTCCACAATTTTTCATTTTCCGAAATGGGCAAGCCAAGCTATCATGAACCCAAAAAATTGTGAATTCGAAGAGAAGGGGGGCTGGAGGATGCGTTATGCCTGAAAAAACGGGTTGTGCGCTTTCTCACGCCCGACGGTCGAAACCGGCCCATGCCCTGACAGGACCAGTGTGTCATCCGGGAGCGTAAATATTTTTTCTCGGATGTTTTTGAGAAGAAGCCCCATGTCTCCTCCCGGAAAGTCGGTGCGACCGATGCTTCCGGCAAACAGTGCGTCACCACAGATCACCAGCTTCTTAAGTTCTTTTGTGCCGTTCAACTCCACCTTGCCGTCGAAGATAAACCCAAGCCCGGCAGGTGAATGTCCGCGCAGATCCACAACCTCAAAACGTATGGAGCCCACGCTGATGATTTCCCCCGCCTCAATGAACTGAGAGGCTTTGGAGTCGGCGGCGTTACCTCCGTACAGGGCAGCGCGTTCATTTGCCGATCGGAGTTCCGGTGCTTCGACCCGGTGGGTCAGGATGGGAGCGCCGGTCGCATTTTGGAGTTCCTGGTTGCCGCCCGTATGATCCCAATGGGTATGGGTATTGATGATGTACTTCACATTTAAATGGCTTTCTGAGAGGACATTGATGATACGATCAACATTCCCCCCGGGATCAAAGACTGCAGCTTCCTTCGTTTCTTCATCTCCGACGATGTAGCAATTTACCATCAGAGGCCCGACTTCCAGCATTTTGAGAATCATTTGATTTTCCTTCTATTTTAAAAGGCATCCGGACCGTTCGAAGTCCTCATAACCGAGTCATTTTATTCCGGCTGTGCATTATCACACGTCATTCCGGCAAAAGCCGGAATGTAAATAGACACCATTCATGAATACTGTCCGAGCGAAACCCCTCTATCCCAGAGGGTGCAGTGAGTGTGAAAGGGGACTTGAAAAAATTCCTGTCGGTTTTCGGTCAGGCACCTAATGGTCAGTTTGCCACAATCTTCAGTATCTTTCGAAAACCCTGTCGCAGGTTCGGCGCGCGCTCGGAAATAAAGCTGATCTGCTCCTCTGTTAAGCCGTCGAGTGTCATTACGCCTGTGCCGATCACGTCCTTCGCATCCGAGCGGATTTGGCGGATTTTTTCGAGAATTTCAGCCCGAATCGATTCCGGCTCCCGAAGCAGGAGTACGCCGGCAAGCATCTGGTTGAGGACTTGTGAAGCCCTGCATCTGGGATCGTCTACGATAAAGGGGGTGAACCTGCGGGCTGCTCTGCGCACGGATACGTCAAAAGGTACCGTGCCCAAGATTCCCACGTCGAGAAAGCATTTCTTTTTCAAAAGGCGTTGCATCGACCGGGCGATGCTCACGTCCCTGCGACTTTCCGCCATGTTTGTCACAATGGAAAGGTGAAATTTCTCAATGTGCAGTTTGAGCTTGAGATACGCGGAGAGGTCTATGGCCCGGACCTCTTGGAAAATCGATTCAAGGGTCGGGCTGCCGTTCTTTGCGAATGAAAACTCGTGAATCTGCGTGCTCAGCGCTTTAAGGCCACTGTGTTCTGAGAAGAAACGATCCAAGAAACGATAAAAGGCGACTTTGACAAAATTATAAGTATCGAGAAACGAAGTCGGCTCGGCAGAAGTGACGGCGATCTTTTGGTCGGCCAGAAGAAAAAAATCAAGCACATTAAAGGAAGTGTCCCCGCCCAGGTCTACAATCACATAATCGCACGTGAGTGACTTGAGGTGTCGAATAATCTTCTGCTTTTTTGGGTAACTGAGATTGGCACTGCCCAATTTCGATGAGTTTCCTCCGATCAGACTTAGGCCCTCAAACGGTGTGGTGGTGAGGATCTCATCGACTGCCTGCACTTTTTTGTCCAAAAAGTCATTCCAATCTGTGGAAAGTGTCTTCACACCCAAAAGAAGATGCGCATCGGCGCCTCCCAGGTCGAGGTCCGCAAGAACCACTCGTTGCCCGAGGAGTGCCAGCCCGACCGCAAGGTTTGTCGCAAGCATGGATTTTCCAACGCCGCCCTTGGCCCCTCCGACCGCGAGAATCGTCATGCCGGGAGCTTCGGCTGAAGCGGTTTTGCTTTCTCGACGAGATTCGATTTCCCGCACTTTTTGGTGGATGTTCTCGACGTGAGGCAATAGCGCCTTATAAGCCATCGACAAACGCTGGTACCTCATCTGTCTCGCTTTTCGTTCTTCTCGCTCAAAACTCTCACCAGTATCCGGATGACAGCTTGCCGCTTGACTCATATAGGCGCGCTTCAGTTCATCCGGGCTCAGGTTGATCAGGAAATCCTTGTTGACAGTGGTCACTTCAGGAAAGATGAGCATCAACATGTCTTTCAAAAGATCAAATTTAGCCCGGCTGATTTTGAGATCTTTTTCCAGCTGAATATCCAATACATTCTCCGCTTCTCAAGGCTGAGGGGTGAAAAGTTTCTCACAGATAATTGAACCGGAATACACTTCCTGATGAGAATATATGCGAATATGTTGTGTGTCAAGCTAAAACCTATTCAATATGTGGGACTTTCTGCTGTGTGATGAATCAAGGCGCAGTTGAAACTCCGAGCCGGAAATGAATCGAGAGCCATAAAAATCTATGACGAATAGGCGTATAAGTTAGTATAAGTTTCTATTAATTTATAAAAAAGTTATTGACAAAGGTATTTATATATGTACTATTAATACCCATTTAAGGCAAAGAAAATTCTGATGTTAAGAGATGGCGTTTTTGTGCTTTCTATGAGGAGTGCGATTCGCGAATTTCGGATTGTTGTAACAATTTGGATTTTTGAAAGAACTTGTGAGCAAAACAACAGGGGACGTGGGGCTCGAATTCATACCCGCCCGCGGTGAGTGAATCCAGATATTTTGAAAGGAATGCGATGAAAATGCCTGCAACGAACAGTCAGTCATTGAAGGGAAATCCGGCAGGAAATCAAGCACTGATGAATCAATTCTATAGCGTTGAATTGTCGATCCGAGGACTCGAGATTCCCTATCAGTTTCGGCTTTGGAATTTGGCGTCGCCGGTTAGGTTTGTGTTGGTAAAAGAGTATTCAAAAATACTGCCTCGCCTGAGGGTTGGGGATACGTTGAATATGAAGTATTATCCTGCCGGATCGGTATATCGACCCGAGAGCCTGAGGACCGCAATCCGTCATGTCACAAAAAATGATCAGGGGAGGTTCAGGGGGCATTACTTGGTGGGTTTGGAGATCGTGGAAAGAGGAAATGGGGTCACGAGACATTAGCCGCATTCGGTGGAAGGGGTGCGCATGACGGCGCCGACCCATGGGTCGGCGCCTTTTTTGCAAGGTTTTTAAGAACTCGGGGTGGAATCTCCCGGACATCATACATGGAATGTTTCAGGGGTTCGGAACGTATTGTAAGTGAATCCCAAAGTCAAGCATGAGGGCGAGCACGGTGGCGACGATGGGTGTCAGAAGCCAGCCGACCAATATGTTGAACAGGGTCCGCCGACTGACGGTTTGAATACCTTTGATGATGCCGACACCCAAAACCGCGCCGACTACAGCTTGGGAAGTGGAAACCGGCACCCCAACAAACGCGTAGAAGTGGACGGTAATGGCCTCTGCGAATACGACTACAAAAGCAGAGAAGGGATCTAGCCTGACAAGTCTTTTTCCGACCGTTTCCATGACCGGCCTGCTGAATGTCAAAATGCCGAGGCCAATGCTCAAACCGCCGATGAGGGTAGCCGCCAATACAGTCAAAAGACCGGCCCCGACAAAGACGGCGGTGACATTGGCAACATTGTTGGCCCCGAGCGCATAGGCACCATAGGCGCCCGCACCAATCAAGCAAAGACGTAAGATGATGTCGGATTGAAACAAATTAACTTTGAGTCGGTTATAAAACACCGCCAGGACCCTGTATAGGATGATGGCTGTGACGGTCCCCGCAATGGGAGTTCCAATCCAGCAGACGACGATTTTTTCGAGGCCTTCAAAATTGAATTGCCGGTTGAGAAGGCCGATGCCGATGAGCGCTCCCACAACCGCTTGTGAGGTTGAGACCGGAAGGCCCAGAAG
>JAWOGN010000167.1:0-9922 GCA_046496815.1 Desulfatiglandaceae bacterium | reverse complement strand
CGGTACACGCTCTTTCCTTCATTTCTTATACCTCCTTGTTTGGGTGAATCGGTTTTTTCCTTTTTCCGTTGATCCTGATCGTAAAGTGTGCAGGGGCGAGTGTCTATCGGGTCAATCCTGTATTTCCTTCTACGCGGTCATCCGTTATCCTGTGCCGGAAAGCAAGGGGCGAAAGATCGAGCGGGTCGACCACATTGCCGCCGCTACCAGTGGATCCGCGCTTCTGAGGACTGATGGCAGATCAGTGGTATTCTGTTTGCCTGCATTGTAAGGTCGATCATGTATCGGAATCCGGCCACTCAGATAACCTGTGTCACGAATGTTTCTTTTGATGGTTTCCGGCAAAGGTGCCTTTTTTGTTGTCAATCGCTCGGAAATGACATAATTTGATTTTGTTATGACAGGTTTAAGCGGTGATGTTTCGCCGGTGATCGCAGGAAGCTGCGTCCTCGCCGACCGCGGAATGCCCCTCATTCACCGGTATTCACCTCTTGCCCGGGTCCCCGAATTTTGGTTCTCCATCGAAAGGAGTTCGTCATGGCGGGCAAAAAGAAGCCTTCCGAATCCAAAGGGTCGGCATCCCCCCCGACGGCAAAGGAAAACCAGAAATCCCCTCCGAAAAGACATGCCCCCGAAAAGAAGCCGCCCCGGTTTTCTCAAGCGAACGCCAAGATGACCGGATTTCCTGTTGTCGGTATAGGCGCATCCGCCGGGGGGCTGCCGGCGCTGGAAGCTTTTTTTGACGCATTGCCGACCGAAAACGACGTTGCGTTTGTGGTAATCACCCACACCGACCCGAGCCATGAAAGCCTGCTGCCGGGCCTCATCAGTAAGAAATCAAAAGCGCCGGTCAAAATTATCGAAGACGGCATGGCGGTAGAACCCAATACCGTCTACCTTCCCCCTTCCAATCGCGATGCCGTTCTGGAGCGGCAGGTGTTTCATTTGAAAGACAGACCGCCCAAGGCTGAGATCCACATGCCGGTGGATTTGTTTCTGAGACACCTGGCCCAAGACTTGGGCGAGCTGGCAGGAGGCATCATTTTGTCGGGCACCGGTACCGACGGCACGCAGGGGCTTCGGCTGATAAAGGAAAAAGCAGGCGTAACGGTGGTTCAAAGTCCGGATTCGGCCCGGCATGCGGGAATGCCCAAAAGCGCCATTGAAACGGGGCTGGTGGACTACGTGCTACCGCCGTCGGAGATGCCCAAGCGCTTGATCCAGTATTTTAAACATCCCGCCGCCATTCAACACAAACCCGAAGACAAAGACAAAAAAGAACCTGACCCTCTGCGCCAAATCCTGACCTTTCTGGCCAACCGCACCCGGCACGATTTTTCTCAGTACAAGGAAAACACACTGATACGGCGCATCGAGCGGCGCATGACCGTCACCCGCAGTCGGAGTTCATCGGAGTATCTCAAGCTTCTGAACCGAGACCGCGGGGAGGCCCGCAGCCTGTTTCAGGACCTGCTGATCGGCGTCACCAACTTCTTCCGAGACCCGGAAGCTTTTGACTTTTTGAAAAAGCAGGTGGTCCCGGAGCTTATTTCCAAGAAAGATAGGGAAGACTTGCGGGTGTGGGTTCCGGGCTGTGCCACGGGAGAGGAGGCCTACTCGGTGGCGATCATACTGAATGAGTGCCTGGAGGAAAGGGAGGTTTTAAGGGGCATACAGGTTTTCGGAACGGACATCGACCCCCGCGCCATCGAAAAAGCCCGCCAGAGCACCTACGTGCAGAACATCGTCTCCGATGTGAGCCCCGAGCGGCTCAAGCGCTACTTCACCCTAGAAGACAGCCGGTACCGGGTCAAATCCGACATCCGAGACCAGGTGGTGTTTGCCGAACAGAACATACTGTCGGATCCACCGTTCTCAAAGCTGGACCTGCTGGTTTGCCGCAATCTTCTCATCTATCTCAAACCGAAGGCCCAAAACAGGCTGATCCCGCTTTTTCACTATTCACTTCGAGACGGCGGTATCCTGTTTTTGGGCACATCGGAGGGCGTGGGCCGTTTTCATGATCTTTTCGATCCGTTGAGCAAGCAGTTCAGCATCTATCGAAAGCGGAACCACGTCATTCGGCCGCAGGTTGACTTTCCCACCGCCAAGAGGCTTGAAAGGTCCGGTGATGAGTCGGAGGGGGGAGAAGAAGCCAAGGGGCGGCCGGAAACGAGTGTGGGCCGGGCTGCGGAGCAAGTGCTGATGGAAGCGCATACGCCCGCCTGTGTGGTCGTGAATCAAAAGGGCGAAATCGTCCATTTCCACGGGCGTACGGGCAAATACCTGGAGCCTGCTCCGGGAGCGCCCACCGTGCTCATCGCGGATATGGCAAGGGAAGGTCTACGCTTTGCGCTTCTATCGGCCCTGCGCCGGGTAAATGAAGGAAAGGATGAAATCCGCGAGAAGGACGTAAGGATCAAGACCAACCATGAGTACCAGCGAATCGACCTTGTGGTAAAGAGCTTTAACAAACCGCCTCTGAAGGGCTGCCGAATGGTGATCTTCGAGGATCGGCCCGAACCGGTGGAACCCGAACAAAAGCGGGAAAGTTCCCCCCCCGGAGAGGAAGACGCGCGAAGGCTGTCGGAGCTGGAGCAGGAACTGGTGCGAGTGAGACAGGACTACCGCAGTGCTATGGAGGAGCTTCAAAGCTCCAACGAGGAACTCAGATCCTCAAATGAAGAGCTTCATTCTTCCAACGAGGAGCTTCAGAGTACCAATGAGGAGCTGGAATCATCGAGGGAGGAGCTCCAGTCGCTCAATGAAGAGCTCAACACCGTAAACAGCGAGTTGAACAGCAAGATGGTGGAGCTGAACGAGGCTTACAATGCCATCAATGCTGTGCTCAACAGCACCCATATTGCCATTGTCTTTCTGGATAACGAGCTTCACGTGAGACGCTTTACTCCCGAGGCCAACCATCTGCTCAACTTGCTCGATACCGATGTGGGCCGTCCGATCGAGCACATAACTCACAACCTGGAATACGAAAATCTTGTGGGAAAAACCCGTCAGGTACTCAAAGACTTGTCGAGTGTGGATGAGGAGGTCCGCACCAGGGAAGGGAAATGGTATCGCATGCGCATCATGGTGCACCGTCCGGATGAGCATGTCATCGAGGGCGTGGTGCTGACGTTTATCAATATCGACGCACAGAAAGCGGCACAAAAGCACCTGAAACAAATGAGCGAACGGGCTGTTTCCTCTGCGAAGCGGTTTGCCGATAGCATCGTGGACACGGTTCGGGAGTCACTGCTGGTGCTCGACAGCCGGATGCGGGTGGTCACGGCCAACCGCAGCTTTTACGAGACCTTCCGAACGAGTTCGAAAGAGACGGAGGGCAAAAGTCTTTTCTTATTAGGTAACCGCCAATGGGACATCCCCGAATTGCAGAAGTTGCTGGAAGAGATCGTCGAGCAAAACAAGGCATTTCGAGACTACCAGGTAGAGCACGAGTTTCCGGAAATCGGATTCAAGCGGATGCTGCTGAACGCTCGCCTGCTGCATGAGGAGGATGAAGCGGAAGCGCGCATACTGCTTGCCATTGAAGACATAACCGAAAGATCAGATTCCCGTGGAGAGGTAAAAAAGTGAAAAACGAGTTCCGATCCGGTGAAGCTTTTAAAGTCCTTCGACAAAAGGCGGAGCAGCTCCTGGAAGAAAATGGTGTTGTGACACCGGATCTCGACGGAGAGGACCTTGTGCAGTTGACCCATGAACTGGAGGTTCATTACGTCGAGCTGGAGGTTCAGAACGAGGAGCTCGGACGCACGAGAAGGCAGCTGCAGGCGTCGCGGGACGAATATTTCGATCTTTACGAATCCGCACCGATTGCCTATGTGACGTTGAATGAAAAGGGCATTGTCGAAAGAGCCAACAAAGCCGCACGTCGAATGCTCAAAGGCACTGGAAAATTTTTTTTGGGAAGTTCGTTCTTGGCCTGGATTCACAAAGAGGACCTTTCCAAATATTTTCCTTTTATGGAAACACTTGCCCGGAGCCAGGAAGCAGGGCCTGTTGAGATGCGAGTCCGGGGTAAAAACGATGTGCCCGTCTACGTTCACATGGAAGCAACCGCCGGAGTCGATATAGAACCGGGACAGCGGCATTACCGTTTGGCCTTGGTCGACATCACGGAGCGCAAGGAGGCGGAATCGGCGCTGAAGAGAAACGAAGAACACCTGCGACTATCAGTGGAAGGTGGGCGTCTGGGGACCTGGGAACGCGACCTGGTAACGGATGAGACGTTTTGGAACCGTCATCTTTACGATCTCCTGGGTCGGGTTCCAAACAGCCCTGTCACGGGGGAGACATTCTTCAAATACATCCACAAAGATGACCTGCCCCGTGTGCGCGAGCACGTGGAGAAGGCTTACCGGAGCCGGACCGAGTTTGTCGAAGAATTTCGGATCGTTCGGGAGGATGGACAGGTGCGGTGGCTGGCGGCCTTCGCCCGCCTATATCGTGACGACACGGGGGAGCCGATCCGAATGGCCGGGGTGAATTTGGATATAACCGAGCGCAAACACCTGGAGGAGGAACTGCGCAGGTCCCGTGATGAATTGGAGCGCCGGGTGAAGGATCGAACCCGGCAGCTTGAATCGGTGAATGAGGCGCTCAGGGAGGAAGTGAAAAAACGCATTGAGTTTGAGAAGGACTTGAGAGAATCCACCAAGAAGGTATTGTCGGAGTCGAAACGGAGGCGTTTTCTGTCGGCCAGGCTCGTGGATACGATTGAAAGGGATCGTCGCGAGGTGGCCATGTATCTTCATGACCAGATCGGGCAGATGCTGGCCACACTGAAGATGGATCTGGAATTTTTCAGGCAGGGTTATGAGAAAGGCAAGGCACCGTCAAGCGAGAGCCTGATAGAAACCGAAAAGAAGGTCGCAGGTATTATGGGCGGTCTGAGAGAAGTCAGCCGAAGATTGAGGCCGGATGTTCTTGACTCCCTGGGGCTCCTGCCGGCGCTTCGGTCGCTGGTTGACAGTTTCAGAGAGCAGGTTGGTATTGAGGTTCATTTTGATTATAAGGAGCTTTTTCAGAAGATTGAGGCTGACAAATCCCTGGCGGTTTACCGCATCCTCCAGGAGGCCCTCAACAATATCGGCAAACATGCCCAAGCAAAGGAGATTTTTATCAGCCTGGTCCCGAAAGCGGATTCACTTCAGCTGACTGTAGAAGACGACGGCGTGGGGTTCAATTACAAAGAGATGGTGACCGATAGCGAGGCCATAGGTGAGGAGCCGCTGGGGCTTATGATTATGAAAGAGCGGGCCATGCTTGCAGGGGGGGAGTTGCGTGTGGAATCAGAGATTGGCAACGGCACCCAGGTGATTGCGGAGATACCGATTGATTAAGTTGGGAATTGGGAATTGGGAATTGGGGACTGGGTACCGGGTATTGGGAATTGGGTACTGGGTTAGGGACTGGGTATTAGTGATGGTTGCAGTTTTCACTCGGCGGAAAGGATCATACTTATGGAAGTGAAAAAGACGGAAGCATCCCGAGGCAGCAAGACGAGTGTCCTCATTGTGGACGACCACTGGGTTGTGGTGGAAGGGATCAAAGCGGCGTTGGCGGAGCATCCGGAATTTGAATTGGCAGGCACTGCTTCGGACGGGCTGGAGGCCAACCACAAGGTGAAATCCCTGAAGCCCGACATGGTGATCATGGATATCTCCATGCCCAACATCAACGGCATAGAGGCGACGTACGACATCAAGAAGTTTGACAAGAGCATTCGCATCGTCATTTTTACAATGCATTCAGACAAGGAGTATGTTTTAGCGCTTTATAGAGCGGGTATATCGGGGTACGTGCTGAAAGAGGATCCCATCTCAGACCTCATCCTGGCCTTGAGGTCGGTGAAAGGGGGCGGAACCTATTTCAGCGAACCGGTCCAGGCAGTGATACACGAGCACATGATGAGCCTGGAGACGGGAGATACAAAGACCGCCCAAGAGGTTGAAGACGGCCTCATCCGCCTCAGTGCGCGTGAAAAGGAGGTGTTTCCCCTTTTGGCCGACGGGCTGAGCGCCAAGGAAATCTCGAAGCGGCTCGGCATCAGCCCCAAGACGGTGGAATCTCACAAATACAACATCATGGAGAAACTCGAAGTAGACTCCATTACCGACCTGACCAAGATCGCCCTCAGAAAAAACCTTATCAAGCTCTAAGGCTTTCCTTTTCCCGGCACTCCGTTGCGCAGATTCCTGACGTGTTACACCTCAGGTGGTCTACGCTTACTTCCATTGCACACCCCTTTGCTGATATGACAAAACCTGCAGAAAGAAATCCGGAACACGCGCTCAAAGGCTATAGCTGATCCGGTAGATCATACCGGCCCTGTCGTCGGAGATAAGCAGCGCCCCGTCCGGCACCCGAAAAGCCATGGGGAGTGTCTCGTTTATCGCGTTCAAACCCTTCTCCGGAGCTTCTTAAGCTTCCCTCCAAATGGAATTTGAGGTGCACGGGAACCAAATGTTGAGTACACACATAGGATAACCCGAAGGAAGCTCACAACGGAATAGATTGAATCATGTATTTTGCGAACGCACATTACATGGAGGATGTTGATGGTTCATATCATACAATGATCATACGGCGGCTTTTTTGTCATGCCGGACTTGATCCCCGATGAATGCGGGATCTTCGACCGGCATCCAGTCAATGGTGATGCCGGTTTGCTCGGGCAAATTGCTCAATTTAGGCAAAAAAATTGATAAATTGCACATAGTATGTCGGAATTTTATCGACATACTATGCTTGAAAATGCTATTTTCCTCCAATCGTCGTCTCTTTAAACCATCTACTTTAGTACTCAAGCAATTGGAACTGAAATGATCGAGGCAATAAGAAAGGAAATACCGCAAGAAGAGTTCGACTACCAGACGCTTCTAAACTGCCTCAAGGACTATGCTCGTCCAAGAGACAAGATTTCAAATCTCCTTCAAAAGGGTCAGATCATAAGAGTGAAGAAGGGTCTTTACATTTTTGGCGAAGGTTACCGCAACAAGCCCTATTCGAGGGAGATCTTGGCTAACCTCATTTATGGCCCCTCATACGTCTCCTTAGATTATGCCTTGCAGCATCATGGCCTGATCCCGGAGCGCGTAGAGGTGGTGACTTCTGTGAGTGTTGGACGGTCCCGTCGGTTCTTTACACCGGTGGGTCTTTTCACCTATCGGATGATTCCTCTTAAGGCTTACCGTAACGGAATGGATCGGGTCGATACAGGTGATGGCCGCGCCTTTCTGATGGCCACTCCTGAAAAGGCACTTGCGGATAAGCTCTATGACGCTAGAGGAACTGGTATAAGAACTCAAAAGGAATTGATCGAATACCTTGAAGAAAGCCTCCGAATTGATCCGGAAGCGCTGAGAGAACTGGAGCCAAACAAGCTTGATGAAGTTGCCCGGGGCTACAGGTCTCCTAAAATTCGGTTGCTAAAGAATTTAGTTAGCCGCATCCATCAAAAAATTGGAAAGGAAAAAGCCCATGCATGAAGCTATTGCACGCATGCTCTCCAAATATAAATGCGAGGGGCTTAACGATTATATAAATGCCTTGAGGGAAATTCTGCAGGAAGTTGCTCTTTTGGGTCTTTGGCGCAGCAAGTTCTTTGAAAAGGGAGCCTTCTATGGTGGTACCGCACTGCGTATTCTTTATGGTTTGGACCGGTTCTCCGAAGACATGGATTTCTCTTTGCTCAAGCCCTTGGATGCTTTTGAGCTTGCGAGTTATACAGCGTTTTTGAAGAAGGAGGCCAAAGCCTTTGGGTTTGAAGTGCAAGTTGAAAAGATCCAGAAGACCATACAAACACCGGTGCAGTCGGCCTTTCTCAAGGCAAATACGAGAAATCAACTACTTACTATCGAGACAGAAGAGGAGATACTGCATGAAATCCCAAAAGGCCAAATCTTGAAGATTAAGCTTGAGGTGGATACCGATCCCCCTTCGGGATTTACAACACAGCCACGTTATCTTCTACAACCAATTCCTTTTGCCGTTCGGGTTTTCGTCCTTCCAGACCTGTTTGCCGGCAAAATGCATGCGATTCTTTGCCGGAGATGGAAAAACAGGGTTAGGGGAAGAGATTGGTATGACCTCGTGTGGTACGCAGCCAATCATCCCGAGCTTCACCTCTACCATCTTGAGCAACGTATGCGCCAAACAGGACACTGGGGAGGCGCTGCACCTTTGACTTCGAAAAAATTCAAGGATTTGCTGGCTAACGCAGTAAACCGTTTGGATATAGCCCAAGCCAGCAAGGAGGTAGAGCCTTTTGTCAAGAACCCGGAGAACTTGTCCATCTGGTCCCGCAACTTTTTTTTAGATGTTGCTTCAAGAATTAGGGTTGTCTAGGAGGCTGTCCGAGAATGGCTATTTTCCCCAATCTCTGTGTCAGGCTCAAATTATAATCCTCGAAATACTTAAATGTATTCCTGTGGTTATAATTTTCGCCTTCCTTGATCTTGAAAAAAATTCCTCATTCTCGGACAGTCTCCTAGGGAATCTCTGCTCTGAAAGCACCGTTGCCATTTTCTTTCAGGTGAAAAAGGGACGTGAGCTTCTCCGCCTTTGGTAGGGTCCGGTCCAAACCTTATGTATCTCCAGCCGTGATGCTCTTCCGAAGGCAGATCGTCACTCACGATGACGGGCTTCGACTTGACTTCGATATACTTTTCGATGTCCTCATAGCGGAGTAGGCGGGTCATCTCGGAAACATAGATTACACCCCCGTATGCGGCGATTCCGTTGTGGAGAAGGGTAATCGTTCATACCTTCTTTTTGCACTTAAAATACATGATATCCCGTATTGTGAAGCGGAATCAGTCCGTCTATTCTGAAGGTGAACCCGATGCGGAGAGCGATTAAGACGCAGGCATCGAGCATTTTCATCGGCAAAGGAGGCGTGTATGTCCAGCGTGCTTGTCACAGGGAGCAACCGCGGCATTGGTCTTGAGTGGATTCGGCAGTATGCCGAGGACGGGTGGCGGGTGTTTGCCACGTGCCGTCATCCCGAGGAAGCCCGTGAGCTTCGCAAGATAGCGAAGCGCACGCGCAGCGTCAGCGTTCACCGTATGGACGTCACCAGGCCGGATGAGATTAATGCCGTGGCCGTAGAGCTGCTTGAAGAGCCGATCGACGTATTGGTCAGCAATGCCGGGGTATACCTGGAAAAATACTGGGATGTGGGCTTGAGGCGGCTCAACTACGAAGACTGGGTCTATTCATTCCAGGTGAACAGCCTGGGCCCTGTCAGGGTGACCGAGGCATTCATGGAGCACACGGCCAAAAGCGAAAAGCGGCTGGCGGTTATCACCACCACCCATATGGCCAGCATCACGGACATTGCGAGCCCCGGCGCCTACTACTATCGATCCACCAAGGCAGCCCTTAATGCCGTCATGGAAGGTATCGCCCATGAACTGAAAGAAAAAGGAATCGGACTTCTTCTTCTCCACCCGGGCCATGTAAAGACCCGTATGGGCGGTGGCGGTACCGACCTCCAGGCTACTGAGAGTGTTAAAGGGATGCGCGCTTTGGTGGAGCGGTTTACCGAAAGCGATTCCGGACGGTTTTTTCGTTATGACGGCAAGGAAATGCCGTGGTGACGGCAGGGATCTTCGCAGATCGCTCATGCTCTCTCTTCTAGATCGGCACGAATCCAAGATGGGTAAGTGCTACACTGTATGCGTCAATTAGGATTTTGAAGAATCTCCTTTACTTTTAAAATGATGGCATCCGTCGAAATCTTTTCGTAATCCAAAAGCTCATCCGAGCTGCCGCTTTTTGGCATATGGTTCACGGCAAGGGAATGAACCGGCAAATAACCGTCACCAAAAAGGGCCCTGACAGCATCGCCTACGCCCCCCTCCGGAAAATGGTCTTCCACCGTGATAAGTGATTCCGT
>JAWOGN010000110.1:0-6490 GCA_046496815.1 Desulfatiglandaceae bacterium | reverse complement strand
GCCCTGGTGGAACAGCCGGAGGAGATCGAGGAGTATTATGGCCTGACCTTCCAGAACCTTACGCCCTCACTCGCGCACGCTTTTTCCTTTGAGTCAACGCATGGCATTGTCATCTCGGATGTGAAAGAAGGGAGCCATGCCGAGAAGGCCGGCCTAAAACGCGGGGATATTGTTGATGAGGTTGGGGGATTTGCCGTTACGGACATTGCGTCCATGCGAGCCGCGATGAAGCGTCCCAAAAAGGCTGTTCAGGCCAGGGTTTTCCGCAAAGGCCGGTATATGTTTTTCACCCTTCATCCGGACTAGCCTCAGCCTCCACGCCAAGAAGCGTTGCACAGGCTTTAATCGGTGTTCGGGTGCCGACGATCCTTTTTTTCACCCGCTTTTGGCTCCGATGAAAGCCTTTCGGGATCATCCTTCGGCTTCGGAGAGGAACTCCAGGCCGTCCTTCAGCAAACCTGCCAATTGACTCCTGTAGCCACATGTCTTCCGCAAGAAATATGTGCACTCATCACAAAAACGCAGTCCTCTACCATCGATAATTGCTTTGACATACCCACGGTAACCGAACTTGTTGAATTCTCCTTTACTCATCGGACATAACGAACCATCCGGAGTCGCCTTGTAAGAGCCGTGATCGGTCAAGCCGAAATTATGACCCACTTCATGCAACGACACCTTAAGGGTCCTGTCGATGAATAGATTATAATCTTCCTTAGAGTTGATTGTCTTCGGGCTGAGTTTCTTTGTTGAGACTACGGCGACATCATTCTGAGGATTCTTTCCCCCAAAAATGGAGTTGTAAAACTCATCCGTGTCCTTGGTCTTTAAATCGACATCTGTGATACCCAAAATGAGGCCTCCAAACTCCTCATGCAGTATCGTTGTTAATAAATAGGCGTCGATACTATCGATAAGCGGGCCGTCGTGATGGAGCAACCTGAACTCGTCTATGATGCCTTGAAACGACTCCAGGATTGTGTTTCCGATCTCCTTGAGGCTGCTGAAACTAATGTAGCTGCCTATTCGCACAATGTTCAGTACGGATCTATTTTCCCGCATATCTCTCTCAAGCACCTCCCGGCTTTCACGGCCGGCCGCGATGACGTCTCGCGCATACGTGCATGATTAAATCACCGACAAAGCACAGCCCGGATTGTGTCAATGCACGACCCGATGTGTGTAATATCGGCCCAAAACATGAATTAGTTTAGCAACAACCGAAGCAAAAACACCCTGCACATCAGTCTAAGTGGAGATTTCGACGGAAAATCGGGCAGACCGGCTCCTTCATATTCTTCAGAGTGCTCCGTATGAAGCCTCAAATATCTTCATCAACACGGACAAGATCGGTCGCATCCACGCTTCCGGGAAGAGGAGGCCCAGCAAGGAATTGTTTTCATATCGGACAAAAACTTAGGTTTGCTCTTGACGGGAGAGCATGCAGAGCGGCTGGTGCCTCTGCTTACAAGTTGGAACCCGGCGGGTCAAACACCGGATTTCTTTTCTCGGGTCAATTTAAGCACCCAAAAACCGCCGGATCGCCTCAGTAAAGATCCTGACGCCGACGGCCAGCACGGCTTCATCCATATCGAAGTAGGGGGAATGCAAAGGGTGGACAATTCCTTTCGATGGATTGCCGCAACCCAGCCGTATGATGGCGCTCGGTCTTTCCAAGGAAAAGTAGGCAAAATCTTCCGCACCGGTTGTGGGTGGAATATGGTGGACATTATCAGACCCCAAAATCTCACATGAAACCTCGTAGAGGAACTGAGATACCTCCTCGTCGTTTCTGCATGCCGGATACCCTTCGATCACTTCCAGCTCAGATGTGACACCAAACGTTTTCTCCATTCCGGCACTGATTTCCCGGATTCTTTGCCACAGCGTTTCTTTCACGCTGCCGGTGAGCGCGCGAATGGTGCCTGCCAACTCCGCGTGCTCCGGAATAACATTTTCCGCATCCCCCGCGGAGAATTTTCCCACGGTAATTACAGCCCCATCCAGGGGATCAATATTTCGCGCCACGACCGACTGCAGCGCAGTGACAAAATGGGACCCTGCAACGATCGGATCTATGGTCTGGTGAGGTCGTCCGCCATGGCCGCCGCTTCCCCGAATGGTCAACCTGAATCGATCGGCTGAGGCATGGCTTTGGGAGCGGTAAATCCCCACAGCGCCCACTTTCATATCCGGACCCACATGACCCGCAACAACCCGATCCACGAACGGGTTTTCCAGGATTCCGCGCTCAATCATTTTTTTCGCGCCGCCGCCACCTTCCTCGGCGGGCTGAAAAATCAGTTTCACATTCCCCTTTAGCCGCCCACTCAATCCTGAGTCCATGAGGTGTTTGGCCACACCGAGCATGATTGTTGCGTGCGCATCGTGTCCACACGCATGCATGCGCGCCTCGTTCTGAGATTTATAGGCAACATCATTCAATTCCTGAATGGGCAGGGCATCGATATCCGCCCGAAGTCCAATGGTTTTTCCCGGCTGCGTGCCACGAATAATTCCGACCACGCCCGTCATATCTTCAAACCCATAACACTCAACGCCCAGTTCACCGAGTATGGATTTGATTCTTTCCGTGGTTCGAACCTCCTGAAAAAGAATCTCCGGATGCATGTGAAATTCTCGCCGGATCTTTACAAGCCATTTCTTTATATTCTCATGCCCGGTCGTCATTATGAATTGCCTCCTTCACCTGCGAATCAAAATATTCTGTAATGCCCCTCGTATATCCGGAAATTCAAATTGGAATGCGGCATCGGAAAGCCTTTTTGGGGTTACTTTCTGACCTTTCATCAGCACCGCGCCAAACTCACCCATGGATAGTTTAAGCATAAAACCAGGGACGCTCGGCATAAAGGTCGGTTTGTCCAGTACCTCACCCAGAATCCTAGTCAGATCTCGATTTCTAACAGGGCACGGAGCTGTAAAGTTCAACGGACCGGAAATACCCTTCCGATTGATCAGAAACAGGTAAATATTGATCAGATCCTGCTCGTGAATCCAGGAAAACCACTGTCTTCCAGAGCCCAGAGGGCTGCCCAAATACCACCGAAACGGGGCCAGTATTTTTTCCAGAGCGCCGCCTTTCTGCCCCAGTACGATTCCGAATCGGCATAGCACAACATCGACACCCAGTCTGTCGGCTTCTAATGCTTCCGATTCCCATTCCTTGCAGAGGGAAGCGAGAAAATCATCCCCTGGCGGACTGCTCTCGTCCAATTCTTCATCGCCATGAAACCCATAGTAGCCTACCGCCGAAGTACTGAAAAAAAGCGTGTCTTTGCCTTCACGGGCGGAAAGGGCCCGCACCAGATTTCGCGTGGTTAGAATACGGCTGTCTCGAATTGCCGCTTTCGCGTTACGGGTCCACCGCCTGAAGATGGATGCGCCTGCCAGATTTATGATAACTTCATGCTCAGCAACTCTTTGCTGCCAGTTTCCTTCCCGTGTTGGATCCCCCTCAAGAAACGACGCCCCAGTCGGCAAGGCCGCCTCCTTGTGAATAGCACGGGTTAACACAGTCACCTCATGACCCTGCTGCACGAGTCGATTCGTCAGGTTGGTACCCACAAAACCCGTTCCCCCTGTGATGAAAACCCGCACTGGAAGCACCTCCTTTCAAAAAGTATCTTGGAAAAAAACTGCGATTGGCCAAAAAGTATTAGCGCCGTCCACAAACCGTCAGCAACAGATTGGGATCTGCATCCTTTCGAATGCCCAGACGCGTCAAGGCAAAGTCATAGCGGACCGGATCCCGTGGCTGAACGCTGCGAAACGCCTGTGTAATCTCCATGGCTGTGCACATGTCGGCATTTTTTCGGGACGTGAGTTTCAAAGAGAAACATATCCGGTACATGTGCGTATCCAATGGCACAATCAACTTGGCAGCCGGAACATCCCCCCACCCGCCCGGATCAACGTGGTCTTTCCTGACCATCCAACGCAAGAAAAGATTCAACCGTTTGCATGCGCTGCCTTTTTCAGGCAACGGCAACAGGCTGTTGCAACGGCCTTTAAAGCCGACCGTCAGCTCCCTGACCATACGTGAAAGGGCAGGGAGGATATCTTCATCGTCTGCTTCGAAAGCGTAAAGAAAACATGCGTAAAGAGAACCGTAACGGCCCAGCACGTGTTTCATACCGGTAAACAACGCAATGAGCTCCTCGCTGGTCGTAAACCGATGTTTGAAATTTCTAAAACGCTTTTGAAGTGATCCCGTCCGTGTGGACTGAAGAAATTGATATGGGGAGGGGCCCATTTTATCAAGAACCCAGTTAACACTCCTGAGAATCTGAGCCACCCTGCCATAAGCAAGGCAGGAAGCGATCAAACCGACGATCTCTTGATCCAATGGATCACGATAATGGTAAAGGTACTCCAAAGGATCCGGGTGAACCCACCGGCGGGAGTTATAGGCCCGATAAAGTCTTTCCAGTCGTGGTTTGTTGATAGCGGGTAGGGGGATGACCTTCATGCCGTTTCCCACGTGATACAGTCAGCAGGACAGATGGCCGCTGCCTCATGAACCTCCTGCTCAGGATAATCGGTGAGTTCGATCACCTCTATGAATCCCGTTTCCTCATTTTTTCGGAAAACGGATGGACAAATCTCCAGGCATGATTCGCAGTCCGTACATCGACTCAAATCGATTACCGGAGCCCTTTTCTTGGGGACGTTCTTTTTTGTCATCAAGCAGGGCCGCAGGCCGGCGTTACGCCGCTTGGTATCCTCATGTATATTCTTTTTCAGAACCGCTTCCTGCTTTTTCTGTCTCCACGTCAGGTATTCGCCATGAGTGAACCCGGTTCCGAGTTCGGGAGCCTTTTTCGGATGCCCACCTTCGCGACACTTTATGCAGCGGCTTTCCGCACACATTTGGCACTGGTAGCAGTCCGGGCACCGTTCTCTGCTTTCTATAAACATCCATCACTCCGATCGAACAGGAACCGGCCCATGAGGCCCCATGGCCTTCCAACTCCGGGTTAATAAATGCGGTCAATGAATAGCGCCGGAAACCTTTGGAAGCTTTCCATTGCGTGATTCAGGTTGGAAAACGGGCAACAACTTGTCGGTTTATAAGCAAAAATAAAGCCCAACCTCGGCGAATTCCACATTTCGCGAGGGCCGCTCAGGGGGGACTTTTAAGATTACCTCGCAGTCTCTGCTACATAGTGAGGCAGGCTTACTTTGACCTCTGTGCCTTCTTCTTGAGCTGTCTCCACAGTGAACGAACCGCCCTCATGGTCCTCTATAATCCGCTTTGAAATACACAAGCCGAGGCCCGTGCCGTGGCGCTTCGTGGTGAAGAAGGGAGAGAATATTTTCTCTTTGTCCGCGTCCGATATGCCGCAACCCGTGTCCGATACAATGATTTCCACCTCTCTACCGACCAACCGGGTCTCTATCAAGAGGGTGCCTCCACTTTCCATTGCCTCGACGCCGTTCTTTACCAGATTTAAAAGCACTTGTTTCAGCTTGCCGATATCCCCGATTACCAGATCTGCTCTCTCGTCCAGAAGTATTCGAGTTTGAATGCCTTTTCCCTCGCAATCATCTTTGATCAAGGCATTGACCTCATGGATCAGTTCTTTTACATCCACAGGCCCCGAAACCATTGACTTCGGTAAATAGAACTCCCCGAGGTCTGCGAGCAACCGCTCTAACCTTTCGACCTCATCGGCAATAATGTTTAACTTCCTGAGGTCTTCCTGATCATAGCGCTTCCGGGTCAGCTGCTGAGCAAACCCGCCGATCATCATGAGCGGGTTCTTGATCTCATGAGTGATTTCGGCCACCAGTTGTCCAAGGGCCGCCAGGCGCTCGGACTGAAGAATTCTTTCCTGAAGCGCCTGCGTTTCCGTCATATCCCTGACGATGGCAGTGAAAAAATATTTTCCATCGACCCGAGTAACTGAAAAGGAAATGGAGGCGGGGAATTCCTCTCCGGTTTTTCGATGCGCGGTAATCTCCGTGCTGTGCATAATGCGTCTGGGGGCTTTGCTCTCCAAGTAACGCCGTACAGCCTCTCGATGATTTCGGCTACAGTTCGGTGACATAATAATATCCAGGTCTCGACCCACCACCTCCCCCCGGCTGTAGCCGAATATCTCTTTGGCCGCTTCATTGAAAATCAGCACCTTGTGATTTTCGTCTATGGTAACAAAGGCTTCATTGGCGTTGTCCACCGCATGCTTCAGGATCAACAGCTCCTGATTTTCATTGTCCTTGGGATTACCGTTGTCGCTCATCTATGACTTTCCAAAAATCGCTATTCCTTGCTGATCATTCTTCTTTTTCAAACTCGGATTTTCCCGCCCCGCACACCGGACACACCCAATCATCAGGCACATCCTCAAATTTAGTCCCCGCTGCTACGCCATTGTCCGGATCTCCCTCGGCGGGATCATACACATACCCACACACTGAACACACATACTTGTCCATTTCATCTCCTCCCATTCTCATAGTTTAT
>JAWOGN010000106.1:0-5262 GCA_046496815.1 Desulfatiglandaceae bacterium | reverse complement strand
TAAGCAAAACGTATGTGCAGGTGAACACTGCTTAGCGATTTTTCATCGATTTCAAAGAGAAGAAGTTGTCTCATCCGACTGAAAAAGACTGACCCGCCGGACGTGTGTTCAGGCAGCCTGTCCTTAATTTGATAGTTGGCATATTCAAAAAGGCTTCCCCATACATCTACCATCTCGTTGTATACCATTTTCCAGCCCAGCTTGTTTCGGAACCAGTTGGCGCTATTGACTCTACCTGTTGCTACCTTGTGAGTCTGCACACGGATACCGGTGCCCAAACACAACAACCGCAGCAGAAGGTAAGAGCGTGGCATATGGTCCCATGATGTAACCAGGATAGCAGAATTGAGGTGGCGCTCTGTCATAATTTCCTTTGTGTACACGGCATTTTCGAGTGTCGTCCTGGAGTTCCCTTCAACGATCCTATTGACGGGCCGGTTAGGCAGATACTTATTTTTGTAAACACTGAGTTTACTTTCCGTTGCCGGAGAAATGACCAGGTTAGGGGCATAATTCCTATCGATAAGCCTGTAACCCTCCTTTGCCCTGTCAGACCTACCTGCAAAGACCACGATCAGGTCGGCTTTTTCCAAGGGTTTGTCATGCATAAGGATATGATAGAAAAAGGCCATCTGAGTTCCCAATACAGTAATAAATAGAAGGGCTAAAATCGATACGATGATCATTATCCATTTTTTCATTTACAGATAATGCGGGTTCAACCGAGGCATACGGTTTTTTGTCACCTCAATTGAGTAAAACCCCAATTAACGAACATCCAGCAATCTGTTTCTCCGCTGGTCGAGAAAACGCTTTATCGATATGACCACCCTTCTCGCCGTCTGCCCATCCCACAAGTCAGGGGGGTTGGCACAGTCGCGAAATCCATATAGGACCTCATTCACGCTCGGTTCGACATCCTCGATATTGCATAGGCGGTTGGTTCCCTGGCTGGTTGTGACCGGCCTTTCCGTGTTGGGCCTTAAGGTCAGACAGGGTATGCCCAAGTAGGTGGTCTCCTCCTGGAGTCCGCCCGAGTCTGTAATAACCAGACCGCAGTTGAACACGAGATTCATGAATGGTATGTAGCTCAAAGGATTGATTGCCTGAAGGCCCTGGGCCATTTCCACTTCGGGCATCAATCCATACATCTTTAGGTTTTTAAGGGTTCGGGGATGAACCGAAAATACCAAAGGTATCTGAAGCGCGATTCGCGCCAGAACCCCGATTAGGGCGTGAAGGTTCTCAGGAGGGTCCACATTGGCCGGTCGATGCAATGTGACGATGCCATAGCGACCTTTTTTCAAGTTAAAGTTTCGATATGTTGTTTCAGCTTCGATTCTTGAACGCATCATTTCCAGAGCGTCTATCATGATATTTCCCACACGCTCGATTTTATCTTTGGGAATCCCCTCCCGAAGCAGGTTTTCGTCCCCATCAGGCGATGGGGTCCAGAGAAGATCAGCCAGGGAATCCGTGACAACGCGGTTGATCTCTTCCGGCATGGAGCGGTCAAAAGACCTCAGCCCAGCTTCGAGATGAGCGACGAGGGGGCGCGGCGCTGCCCCGTTGACGGATGCTGAAGGGCTGGTTGTCGAGTAGTTAATTTTAACTGCGGCGAGAGTGCAGGCCATGGTGGAGTTGACGTCGCCGCCGACGATTGTCAGATCCGGCCGGCTTTCCAGCAGCAGCTTTTCATAGGCCATCATCACTCTGGCTGTCTGCTCGGCATGGGTGCCGCTGCCGATGCCCAGGTGAATGTGGGGGGCTGGCAGCTTCAAATCCCGGAAGAAGGCATCCGACATGTTGAAGTCGTAGTGCTGCCCGGTGTGTACGATCACCGGCTCGGCCCAGGGTTCTTTGGACAGGGCATGGTAGACCGGAGCGGTCTTCATGAAGTTCGGCCGGGCGGCGGCGATCAGATGGATGTTAAATTTCATGGACTCCGATGACTTATTTTCCGTATCAAGAATACGGTGTGTTACGTTTTACGTAACCGCATTGCAAATGCGCTGACCTGGAAAATCGATGAAGATCGAATAGTTGTACATGCGAACAAAAAACGGTTCCCGGCATATAAAAATTCCATCCAAACCGGGGCCGGGGAAATTGAAAACGACCGCGAACTTGCCCGCCGGAAGAGGGTGGAGACATATCGATGAAAACCTTCATATACGGATTGAATAGAATTGGCGCCCGGGTATATTCTGGGTCACCCGGACAAGCCGTGTGATGCGGCGGTCATTTTTCCTACAGCGAAGGCGGGAGCCGGAGAAACACTTTTTCATTGGCATTTCGTGATAATTTCCACATTTTTCCAACTAATAATTGACATAACTTCACAAATAGATTATGAATACGGCATGAAACGAGATGCCTGCAACCGCCTTATCGCTTGGAAAAACACTGAAAAACGCAAGCCGCTGTTGATGATCGGCGCCCGCCAAACAGGAAAAACGTATCTGCTCAAGGAGTTCGGAACCCGCGAATACGATGCAATGCTGTATTTCAACTTCGAGGAAGATCCGACTCTTAGAGATTTTTTTAAAGACAGGGTGCGGCCATCTGAAATCATTCGAAATCTGTCACTCTATTCCGGCCGCTCCATCCGAACGGATCAGGATCTGATTGTCTTCGATGAAATACAGGCCTCCAACGGCGCCCTGAAGTCCTTGAAATATTTCTATGAAGAACTGCCCGAATTGAACATTGCCGCCGCAGGCTCCTTGCTGGGCATCACCCTGTCCAGTCCGGGATCGTTTCCAGTCGGCAAAGTCGAGTTTTTACACCTCTACCCGATGACATTCATGGAATTTCTCGATGCCATCGGCGAATCCGAACTCAAAAGCTATCTTGAAGGCATCCGGAAGTGCGCACCCTTTCCGGAACCGATACACCGGAAGCTGATCGATCATCTCAGGACTTACTATGTCACGGGGGGAATGCCCGAGGCGGTTTCCCATTATATAAAAACCCTGGACCTTTTTGTGGTGCGAAAGATCCAAAAAGACATTCTCCTTGCATACACGTTCGATTTTACAAAGTACGCAAACACCCCGGATATTCCCAAACTCTCAATGATGTGGGAAGCGATTCCAGGTCAGCTTGCCAAGGAAAACAAGAAATTCGTTCTCTCCAATCTGAAAAAGAGCGCCCGGCTGAGGGATTTTTCCAACGCAATTACCTGGCTGGAGCAGTCCGGCCTTGTTATCAGGTCACACCGCATCAAGGCTGCCAGGCAGCCGCTTCGAGCTTATCGTGAAAGCGGCATCTTCAAAATCTATGTTCTCGATGTGGGGTTGCTGGGGGCCATGACCGACTTAGACCCTGCCATCATGGTGAAAGGCGAGATGATTTTCCGCCAGTTTGAAGGTGCACTCGTTGAGAATTATGTGGCACAGCAACTAAAGTCGCACCACGGCCAGGATCTATACTACTGGCAAAGCGCCGGTACAGCGGAAGTCGATTTTATTTGCGAGCGTGCCGACCTGATCATTCCGCTGGAGGCAAAGGCCGGCATCAATCCGAAAAGCAAAAGCCTTGCGTTTTACATCAAGAAATATGAACCGCGTATCGCAGCGAGAACCACGCTCCTGAACTTGAAGAAAGAATCCGGCCTGGTCAATATTCCTTTATACGCCATATCCCTCTTTCCCGGCATTTGCCTTGGTAACCCCGACCTAAATTGAGCGTTTTATGTGTTTTAGGGTCATTCTATGCATTTATGCGTTTCTATTTCACATCAACTATAGTGAATATGGGGGTCAGGTAATTTAAGCTCCCTGAAAAAGACCTCCGACATATTAAGATCATGGTGCTGCCCAGTGTGAGCAATTAAAGGCGCGCATCATTGATGCCTCGGTCTTCTGAGAGGGCGCCCGATCTATGCCTCCACCAATATGCCCGGAATGCTCTCCACAAAGGCTTTGATTTCATCCCGCACGCGTCGATAATGGAACAGGGTCTCTTCATCATCATCCGTTTTCCGTACGAGTTTCGGGGGATCATCAAAACCCCGGTGCATCAGCTTGGTCTTGGCCGGGAAATAGGGGCAGGATTCACGGGCGTTGTCGCAAAGCGTGACGACATAGTCAAATTGCTTAACCCCGAGAGCGTCGATATCCTTGGGTCGTTGTCCTGAGATGTCGATTCCTGCTTCGGCCATCACCTTGACAGCCCTGGGGTCAAAATCTTTCGGTTCCACACCGGCGGAATATGCCTCAAACTGTTCGCCTTTCAGCCTGTTGGTCCAAGCCTCGACCACCCGTTTTTTTACCGCGACAATGGCACGTCTATGAAAGACATAAAGCGAGATCACTGTTTATCCGTCTTCACCCTCACAAAGCGAGCGCTGATACGGATATTGACAACAGGTTTCTCATTGTAATTCGTCTTTAAATTGAGAAATCCCATGTAGGCGCCGACCACGCCGGGGATGTTGGTAAAATAAACCCTAAATTTCCGGCCCTTGTCTATCTCCTCAATTCTGTATGTCAATTTTCCTTCAAGGTTCGATTGTTCCGGTTCCAGTGTGAGTGGTTTATCCAGGCCTGCCGTAATCTCAACACGTTTCGTCACCGATACGTCTTCCCTCCCATGGAACCGGACATATCGGGGTCTTACGGATATGGGGACATGAACGAATGCCCTGACCCCCAGGGTGAATCGGTCCATTTTCGGATCGTTGGTGTAGACAGCGGCGGTCTCGTGGATGGCGCCTTCATAGCCCTTCGTATTCACCGTGAGCACGATCTTTCCCTCCCCACCGGGGGGGATGGTCCTGTCATAGGAAGCCACAGAGCAGCCTCAACCCGGCGAGACCTTCTTGATTTCCAAAATCGCGGCCCCCTTGTTCTGCACGTTGAAGGCATGTGCGATCCGGCGCCCCTCCTTGACCTTTCCGAGATCGAATTCCGCCTCCTCAATGAACAGGCGGGGAACCGCTTGCTCAGCCTGCGAAAAAAGGGGCAACGCAATAATCAATGGGATGAGAAAACGCAGACAACCTCTCGGAACAGCGTGTTTCATGTCACATGTCTCCTTTGAGTTTAAGCCTCCGCCGGTTCATAGCGAAACCATAGATTAGGAGACGTTGTTGTCTAGGATGACTAACACCTAGACGCTGCTCAGGACGCCGTCTTCCTTGCCGGCCAATTTGATCCGGGCTTCAGGGCTGTCTCGGATGCGGATTCGGCCGCCTGGATGTCAGTCTCGGCCGGGACGGTCCCGTCCCAGACCTGAACGACCTTGGCGTCCTTCACA
>JAWOGN010000069.1:0-4604 GCA_046496815.1 Desulfatiglandaceae bacterium | reverse complement strand
TTACATTCACGTGCACGGCGCGCGGTTCGCCGGCCGGTGACGGGCACCCGCCGGAGTTGCCACCCTGAGAAGCCACATCCCCATAAACGACGTAATTCCGAGTACCGCCGTGTCGGATCGTCGACACCCGCCTGGCAGGCGGCGCCGTTCCGCCCGGCGGCACTCGGAATTACGTCGTTTATGGGGATGTGGCTTCTCAGGGCGGCAACTCCGGCGGGTGCCCGTCACCGGCCGGCGAACCGCGCGCCGTGCACGTGAATGTAACCGCCGTTCCGCTCGGAAACGGCAATCTTGTCGTATTCCCGTTCGGTTCGACGGCCCCTGATGCCAGCCTGGTCAACTATCGATCCGATGCTCAGAACATTGCCAACGCCGCAACCGTAAAAACATGTTTCAACTGCGGCCCGGATATAACCATTCGGTCAAATTTCGGAACCACGCATGTAGTCATCGATGTTTTAGGATATTATTATTGATAGTCTCGTAAAAAGTCGGAAATCACCTTTTTCCGTCATTCCGGTGTAGACCGGAATCCAGTTTTTTCAATTACTTAAGGAGGAGCTGGACCCTCCGTTCGAAGATCCCGCATTCATCGGGATTTTCAATGGGGTGACGACTTTTTACGATTTCATCTGTTTTGATTTTGCGCAAAATGTAAATAGCACACGAAAGACGATAACAGCCATTTCGGTTCAGTGAAACTGTTGGGAAAAAATTTCCAGGAGCTTTCTCCGGAAAAGTTGTCTAAAAAAGGTTCGCTTTTCCCGGCTTGCGAGTAGGTGTTCGATCTTCCCGCAAAAACCACCAGCGGACGTTGGTTGCCTACATCAGATACAAAACCGGGAGTAACGACTGCGAGGGTTTTTCGGGATTCAACAGCACTGCTACTTCATCACCGGCTTGCAAATCCTCAATGATCCAATGCGTCCTTACCTCCTCCTCATATTCTTTGTCCTCGTAATTGTATTGGTACACGATCCGGCTTCCGCTATGAAGTCCCGTAACGTTCTCCTTGTCGATAATTTTACCTTCCGCTGTCCGGCCTTCCCGATACAGACGCCGGTGCAAGCGCATTCGCGGAAAGATAAAAACGGCGCCTGCACTGAAGGGGAAGGCGGCGAACACCAGGGCCCCGATGGTCGAAAAGTTACGGAATAGAATAGGAAGGAAGACCAAAGCGGCCGCGCCGACGAACCAAAGTAAGAAACCAGCGTAGGACAACCGGTCCCGAAACATCATCCTGAAAAAAGAAGGTCGTTTGAACCCGGAATTCATATCAGGCCATGCTTTGGTTTTAACCCACTGATAAAAGATTACTTTTTCAACGGAGGAATATAAAAGGCTTCCCCTTTTCCGTCAAGACTAAAGTGACCGGGAGATATTCCGACAGAGTTGAAAAAAGCAATACACCGATGCCGTGCGAAAGGCAGGTTTAAAGTAAGGTTTATATCCCCTGGTACGACTGGGGTTCAAAAAATGCGACAGGTTTCCTGCATGGATTTCTCTGAAAGCTCTGACCATGTTGACGATCAATACACGTATTGGGATCCCGTCAAAGAAGTTTGGACCTGTCAATCAAGCTGAAGGGGAGGGCGCGAAGAAAAAATTCATGGAGCGCTTTCAGCGGTCAACAATCAGCCGACACCTTGTCTTTAATGTCTTTTGCTGAAAGTCGAAAGCTGAAAACTGATCGCACGAGTCCACAAATGCCCGTTTATGGATGAGCACCGGGTAGATGGTTTCAGGGGTGTACCATTTGGGTATACGCTGCGGATTTGTGGCTTCTCCATCGCCCGTGTTTCCGCAATTTCCCTCCACAGTCGGGTTTTCCTCTCTTTAGCGAGATTCGCCGCAGCCTACACCGAGGAAATAAGATTTTCTTGACTTGACCACTTTAATTGACTATTTTATCAAAAATAGGAGGTGATCACCTTGAGGACAATGGCCATAAGTGAGTTCAAAGCACATGCATTGAAGGTACTGAACGAGGTTGCGGAATCCCAGGAAACCCTCATCATAACTAAAAGAGGCAGGCCTCTTGTTCAAGTTGTACCGCATCGTAAATCCGAAATGAAGCCAACACCAGGTAAGCTTACCGATGCTTTTGTTTTTGAAAAGGACATAATAACCCCACTGGGTGAAGCATCGTGGGAAGCATGCCAATGAAATATCTGCTCGATACCCATACCTGGATTTGGTGGAACATGCGCCCTAAGAATCTATCGAAGAAAGTCATGAAACTAATCGAAAACGAAGCAGCATATGATGAGCTTCTTTTATCTGCGATTTCACCTTGGGAATTCAGTAAGCTTTTGGAAAAAGGGAGGATTGGTATTTCCTCTAATCCAGAAGATTGGATCTATATCGCTTTAGAAATGCCAAAACTCAGATTTGTCCATCTTACGCCTATGATAGCCTATCACTCAACTGTGCTTCCAAAGCCTTTTCATGACGATCCGGCAGATCAGATAATTGTGGCAACAGCGAGAGGAGAAAATGCCACGATTCTTACAAAAGATAAAAGAATCTTAAATTATAAATATGTTCAAAGTCTCTGGTAAACTCGAATAGACTTAGCAGAAGCTGTCACTGAGCCGGAGAGGCTATTAAATCGCCGAATCATCCGTCTAAGTGTTGCATCATTTTCAATATAAAAAATCGTAAGCGTTCACAGGTTCAGGGTTTCCCGATGAAATCGGGATTCAGGGTTAAGGACAAAGAAGGGATTGAGGACCCGAAATCGTCGTTAAAAATCCTCATTTTCCCAAGCAATTGCCAATTTAGTTCCAAATTTTGGATGAGGCCTGACAAAGCTGACGCTTTTCTCATAAATACCTAACCCAAATGCACTCCGTGGACGAGAATTGAACCTTGAACCCCGATTTCATCGGGAAACCTTTGAACCCGTGAACGGTAACGAAACATCTTTCCATGAAAATACGGAGCGAGCTTACTCCAGGCGTCGACTTTCGACCCAGCCTAAACTTCCTTCCTCCCGGCCTTTCTATTTCGGCTGCTTGGATATCCCGTTGAAATAAACTTACTATGAATGCCTCGAGATTCAAAAAGTACCGAAAGATGGTTGCCAGGCGAAAATGGTGGATTGCCATCCCGTTTTTGCTTTCCATCCTGGGGGGTCTTGTGTATGTCTTAGCGGTCCCCCGGGTCTACGAGGCACAAACGCTTCTATTGATCGAGAATCAAAAGGAGACAGAAGCGTTTGTTCGGCCGACGGATTTCAGTGACGGCGAGGCGCAGTTTCGGAAAATCGTCCGGATGGTGACAAGTCGTGAAAATCTGGAAAAAATCCTCGAGACATATCCGTTGTACGGTGCCGAGCAGAAAGGCCTATCCATGGACGACAGCGTGCGCTTTTTCGCGAAACACATATTCATTGAACGTGTTGACGCGAAAGGGCATGTGCCTGCCGGAACGAATACGCTCAGGATTCGGTTTCGGGGGGAGGTCCCTGAAAGCGTGCTGGAGGTGACCAACGCGCTGGCCACGAACCTGATTCTGGACCATCTCGGCATGCAGTCGTCCCCGCACACAGGGGAATCCGCATCCTTAAGCGCGGAACTCGAATCCGTCAAAAGCCGCTTGAATGAAAAAGAAAATGCGTTGAAAACCTATGAGGCAACATACGGCGGTGATCTTGCGGAGCGATTGAAGGTTGACTTGAGTATCCTGGAAGGGTTGCGGGCCCGATTGAATCAGGAAACGCGGAAACTGAAGCGTGCTAAAGACAGGCGGCTTGAAATACGCAGACGGTTGGGTCGCACCGACACGGATGCAACCGGCGGGCCGGGGGGGGCCGGCGCCGCCGGCAGTGAAATGGCGGAAGAACTTCAAGCGCTTCGGGATGAGTTGGCGTCCCTGGAGGCCCGGTATACCCCGAAGCACCCCGATGTGGTCCGCTTGCGGGCCATGATCGCCGCCTTGGAGAGGAAGGCCCGCGGCAGGACGCCGGTCGGTTCGCCGCCGGACCCACCGGCGATGTCCGACAGCGCGTTGTTGCTGGAGCGACAACTCGGCGAAACGGAACTGGAGATAAAATTCGCTGAAGCCGGCCTGGGCCAACTTCGCGCTCAAGTCAATGAATATCAGACCCGGGTCGCGGAAACCCGGAAACGGGAGCAGGAACGGCGGACCCTCGGTGTCGAGTATGAAGCACTCAAGGAGACCTATGACGCACTGTTGAAAAAGAAATTGGAAGTCGAGATGGGTCTCGGCAGAGCGCCTCAGCAGGCGGACGGCCGTCTGAGAATTGTCGAATCCGCCAAACGGCCGGAGCTGCCTGTCGAACCGGATCTTAAGCAGGCGATTCTCCTGACACTTTTACTGGGTGTCGGGCTCGGCTGCATATCGGCCTTCATCAGAGAGCGCGTGGATAGTTCTTATCAAATTCCCGAGGAGGTGGAAAGAGAGCTTCATTTACCCGTCCTGATAAGTCTACCCATTCGATATACGGAAATGGAATTGAAAAGATTTCGAAGAAAGAAAGTCATCGCCTTTCTCGGCATGGCAACGGGCTTTGTTTTGTCGATTGCGGCCATTGTCATCGCGTTTGAGGGCTTCAGTGAGACCGTGGATTTTGTTAGAAC
>JAWOGN010000273.1:0-9328 GCA_046496815.1 Desulfatiglandaceae bacterium | reverse complement strand
TCTCCGGGGACAGTAAGGTCCGCCATGATGAACTGCAAGGCCGGAATTCCACCGCTAAGTTCAAAAGCCCGTCGCAAAACCCGATCGTCCCAGATGCTCTCAAGGTCGTTTCTTTGCAGTGAATCAGCACTGGCAGCCTTCGCGACTCCGCCCAAAAGTCTGACAACCCACCGGTTGGCCATGTTGACGACGAACCGGCTGGCGTAAGGATCATTGCGCATGGTTTTTTGGCCTTCAGGAACGTTTCGCCTTGCTTCGAGAAGCCACGCAAGGGAAACCATGTCGTGGGCCAGGAGTGATTCGGAGGCAAAAACAACGCCGGTTTCAGGGGCTATGACGTATCCCTTGTCAGGACCGTAAGTGGCAAGAACCTTGTCTGCCACAGTCAACGTGAGGCGAAGTTTTTCTTTGAGACTCGAAACCGTGTTGGCTTCAGCCGTCTTCTCGTGAAACGTCGCCGCATCGTGGTGATACTCGAGCCGGCTGTCCGTTCGCCAGTACCCCACTACAGCCTTCATCCCAAGAGTGGATCCCGCCAGGGCATGACGGCTGCACCTGGGCAGTAGTACGACGTGATCCACTTTTTTGAGAATCTTTGGCATCATGATCCCCGCCGTCCAGTGGGAGCCTGAAACCGGGCCGTCTTCAAAAAAGGCGTTCCATCCTTCCTCCTCGGGAAAATAGAGCTCAGCCCCAGCCTCCAAGGCGGCCCGGGCAATCCCGCTGGAGGCCGTCAGTTCCCTCGTGCTGCCGCGAACCCCTTCCGGTGACAGCTTGACGTGCTCTATCCCGGACATGTCGCTTACCACCACCCTCTTGGCACCCTTTTCCTTCAAAAGCGCGACCATGGCCTTGACTCCTGCCGGATGGGTCGTTGCTGGATAGGGATTGCCCGAATTCACCGAGGGCTTGATTAGCACCCCGTCTCCACGGGAAAGCCACGAAAAATCTGTGATACTTTCGGCTGCTTGCCTCACCGCAGTCATAATTTCCGAACCGGTTGCGCCCGAGGATAACCCAGCCAAACAGACCTTCGCCTCAGGCGCGGTCTTCACAAGCCCTTCGGCTGCCCGGGCCAAGGCCCCAGGCGTAGCCACCGCAGCTGAAGCCATCGCCGCCAACTTTACGAACTTACGTCTCGTCATGCTGTAATGTTTCCGCATCAGCGGTCTCCTGCATCTCGACTCTTTATCCTTCCTCAAGAAATATTCTCTGTCACAATATAATCCGTATCTAAGACACTTCAAATTGAAAACTGGGGACGGGACTAAAATATTCTATTTATATGCGAATGCTGCGGCCGGGGGAAGATTTTCAAAATCATGAGAAGAGAAACAAGGGGACAGGCAAATAATTCTATTAACATTGGTCATAGGATGATATCGTATTATTTGTCTGTCCTTTTTTTCTATCCTCTCTACTGTTAAGGGATTCCGTCTTGTTTGCACGCGTGGCAGGTACCCCCAACAAGTGAAGTTAAGCATCTCAAATTTTCATCCATATTGAATAGGAGTTCAAGTGATAATAACCTTTGAACCTTCGCATCTGACTCCGCAATGCCGGAGTCTCACTTTTGATCAAACTGGCCGTTTCGGCGGCCGGAGGCGGCGCTGAACTTTGAACGTGGAACCGCTCAGTTTAGGTCAGATGTAATTTGTGTTGCAAAATGCAATGAATTATTTTAAATTGTATTCCATCATAAATTGCAGGGGGACTTTCATATGACCAACGCAGTCAGAGTATCCGAGGATTTAGTAAGAGAGGCTAAGATATTCAGTAAAATTGATAAACGATCCGTCACTGGCCAGATTGAACATTGGGCTCGTATTGGCAAATGCGCTGAAGAGAATCCTGATTTGACCTATAGCCTAATAAAAGAAATTCTAATCGGCCTCGCAGAGCTTGAAGCAGGTGAATCTTCAAAATACACCTTCGGGTAATTGTCCATGCAAATCATTCAATCTCGGTCATTTGAACGAAAAGTTAAAAAGTTCACGAAACGTGAAAAAAAGAAGTTGGATGAAGAAATCCAGAAAATCTTGAATAATCCTTCGGTTGGATCTGAAAAAAAGGGCGACCTTCGAGGTGTATTTGTCCATAAGTTTAAAATTCAAACGAATCAATATCTTTTAGCCTATCGATTTTTCGGGGAAAATCCGGAATTGATCATGATCGGACCTTATGAAAACTATTATAGAGATGTAAAAAGCTATCTTAAAACGAGTTGACAGGCGACCCTGTCAGTTCACCGGACAGGTGTTACGCTGCGCTCCACACCGGCTGGTGACTTTCTCGTTCTACGAGGAAAAAATAATGGAAGAAATAATTCGAAGAGATGTTTTTGAAGTAATGGATTTGCATGAAGCCGATGATTCAAATTATTGGCTTGATCGCAGTCCTATTGAAAGAATTGAAGCAATAGAATTCATGAGAAAGGTTATGTATGGCCATGATCGAGTTTCCGAAAGACTTCAAAGAGTTCTTACTATTGCTGAACTCAAAGAGAATTGAATACCTTGTGGTTGGGGGATATGCTGTTGGTTATCACGGTTATCCGAGAGCAACAGGTGATATGGATGTGTGGATTGCTATAAATGAAAAGAATGCCTCAAATATGGTCGATGCCTTAAAAGAATTTGGCTTTGACTTTCCTGAATTAAATAAAGAGATATTTTTGAAAGAAGAAAAGGTAATCAGAATGGGGGTTCCGCCTATGCGTTTGGAGATCCTCACGTCTATCGATGGAGTTAGCTTTGAAACATGTTTTGATAATCGTGTGATTGCTGACTTTGGCGCTTTCAAAGTGAATTTCATTTCAAAGGAGGACCTTTTGACCAATAAGAGCACAAGTGGCAGACCTCAAGATCTTGTTGATTTTGATAAATTAAAAAATAAGACGTAGAACATATCACTTCACCAGACCGGTGTTTCGCTGGCCTCCACACCGGCTGGTGACTTCCGCGTTATCCGAAAAATAAATCACCATCGTTGACACATGTTACGACATAGGTTACAATTTATGCAATGATAAAATCATTCAAACATAAAGGTCTAAAGAAGCTCTTTGAAACAGGCAAAGCTTCGGGAGTTAATCCTCAGCACGCTGAGCGCCTTCGAAAAATTCTTGTACTTCTTGAGACATCAGAGTCTGTCGATGATATGGATTTGCCTGGTCTGCATTTACACAATCTAAAAGGAAATAGGCAAAACACATTTGCTGTGAAGGTTAGTGGAAATTGGCGAATGACTTTTAAGCCGAGAAATGGAGATATTTTAGAAGTAAATTATGAAGATTACCACTAAAGGAGTTTATTATGGGTATGCATAATCCACCTCATCCAGGTGAAATAATAAAGGAAATGTGTGTCGAGCCGCTTGGGTTGACCGTTACCAAAGCCGCCGAATCGTTAGGCGTTACCAGAAAAACATTTTCAATGCTGTTGAATCGAAAGTCAGGAATTAGTCCTGAGATGGCGTTGAGGCTTTCAAAAGTTTTCGGTCGAACACCAGAAGGATGGCTGAGGCTTCAACTCGAATATGATTTATGGAAGGCAAAGCAAAGTGTGGATGTCGATCACCTTGAACGGATAGCTGCCTGAAAATAAGTCTCGGATAACATCCCAATGAACCAGACCGGGCTATAAAAACGCCCGTCTGGTTATCGGGGTCGATAAGGCGGACCGCTCGCTGAAGCTCGCTTGGCCTTTGGCCATCCGCCTATCGGGCTGCCAGATGTGCCGATTGAGTTTGATAGGCTCCGCTCGCGCTTCGCCTATAGAAACAAGGGGACAGGCAAATAATTCTATTAACATTGGTGATAGGATGATATCGTATTATTTGTCTGACCCCTTGTTGTTTTAGTGACGCAGGTGCCCGGAAGGTATGGGCAAACCTTGAAGTATTATTGCTTTTGCGGCAATCAACCAAGAGGGAAAGCTCCTTTTAGAAATGGAGGATTTTTATGAAACATCGCAAAGAATTTTTTGCAGGAATCTCTGTATTGCCTCCCATCCTTTACCTCCCGTCTAATGGTTCTGTTGTCTGCGTTACTACTGCGATGTCCGAACCTGTCTGCGGAAACCGAAAAGGAGCAAAAGGGTAAGATTTGGCTCGGTGAAATCACGATCGAACAGATCGGAAATAAAAACTATCGAAAGGAACACGGTACGAAAAGGAACGTCGGATGGAGATCCGAGTATCATGAGTTGTACGATCATGTTAACCTGAGAGCCTGCGGAGGCAAGCGGTGAAAGACTCCACCCAGGAAGCGGTGAAGAGCCTCTCGGAACAGCCTTCATGAAAAAAAACGATCCTCAATCTCGACTGTGGGAAAAGCCGGCCTTGAGCCGCGATTCCGCTCCATGGCAAACCAGGGTCTTGGGTGTTTTCCTTGTCAATCTCGCATGCATGGCTTGGGCCACCAACGCGGTGCTGGGCCGCTGGCTGCGTGCCGACGTGGGGCCCTTGACCCTGACCACGCTCCGCTTCACCGTGGCCGCGGCCTTTTTCAGTGTCCTCCTTTCCCGTCGGCCTTCAAGGGAGCGTGTCTTCGGAAAAGACCGTTGGTGGATCCTGGCCATGAGCCTGGCGGGAATCGTATGCTTCAGCCCCCTCTTGTACCTCGGGTTGCATCACTCCACGGCGGTCAATTCGTCCTTAATCCAGGGTTTCTCTCCCCTCATCACCGCCCTGATCGCCGGGTGGATCATCCAGGAACCTGTGTCTCCCAGGCAGAAAATGGGCGCGATTCTCGGCCTGATCGGGGTCGCCGGACTGATCTCTCAGGGGTCGGTGACCTTTCTCCTTCACCTCCGGTTCAACCCCGGGGATCTGATCCTTCTCGCGGCGGCCGTGATGTGGTCCTTTTATTCCGTTTTCGGCCGGCGAGTGATGCGTAACCGTTCGCCGATCGCAGCCATGGCTCTCACCACCCTCGTGGCGTTGCCTATCCTGGTTGTGCCAACCTATCTCGAGCTTAAGCATATCCCGCCGAACTTGCGCGGGGATACAATTGCGGCCGTCGTTCACATCTGTCTCGTTCCCACCATCGTCGGCTTTTGGGCGTGGAACCGGGCGGTGATGGCCCTGGGTGCAGGCGGTGCCATGGTCTTCTACAACACCCTTCCCCTCTATGGCGTCATCATGGGCGCGCTTTTCCTGGATGAAGCGCTGGGCATCACCCACTTCGTCTTCGGCGGACTGATCCTGGCAGGCGGTTTGTGGGCAACCCTCGGCGGACTCAGCCAGCGCAGGGCTTGAAGCAGTGAAGAAATTTAGACTCCGGTCGAGGGCACTGCTCGCATCGAGGATCACGCCGAAATGACATGAAGCACTTTTCCAGGGAGCATCACGGGAATCCGCTACGAACCAAGAAAACGCCCCTGTTGCCCGCGAAACGCGAGGCGCTCCTCAATCTTTGTAAGTTTTCCGTTGAATTGATAGCGGGAAGACTTTACTGTGAAGTGACATAAGCGGTTTCCGAATTGATTTTATTGTGAGTTCATCTAATTTCTGCGAAAAAGGAAATATCCCTTCTCAGCGGAACGTCGCGTCTTTGTGGTGAGATATTGCCCTATGAGGATCCTGAGTATCTCAGATTGTGTTGAACCGATCCTTTTCGATCGGTTCGACGCCGAACGCTTTCCCGGAGTCGACCTGATTCTTTCCTGTGGCGATCTGCCACCGGAGTACTTATCTTTTTTGACCGCTGCATTCAACGTGCCGCTTTACTATGTGCGGGGAAATCACGACATCCGGTTTGAATCGAAACCTCCCGATGGGTGCACCGATCTGCATGCTCAATTGATTCAGTTCGAGGGCATTCGTATTCTGGGGTTGGCGGGTTCGCGATGGTATAATGGGGGTCCCAATCAGTACACCGAAGCGGAGATGCGTAAAATCATTCGGGGCCTCCGACCCAGAATCTGGCGACAGGGGGGGGTCGATATCGTCATTACCCACGCACCCCCCCGGTATATTCATGATGCGGAAGATCAATGCCACAAAGGATTTAGGAGTTACCGGTGGATTATTGACCACTATTGCCCGCGCTATTTTATCCATGGACACATTCATTGTCTTTTTAATGACCCGGTGGAGCGCGTAACGATAGTGGACAAAACCAAAGTGCTCAACACTTATGGGTATCACCTTTTTGAAGTCGATGCTGACCCGTTTGCTGAATAAATTACGGACCGTCTTGAATCATGTCCGGAAACCGGAAGAGGTGAAATCCTTCAAGGTGAACCAGGAAGATGAAGCGGCGTTTGACACGAAGGATCTGGGTACCGCTTCGGTGCCGGTGGATCGGATCGTTGGGAGTGTGGGGCGATACCACGATTTTGACAGTAAGTTCCGATTGAAGCAACATGTTCCCCCTGAAAGACTTGAAAACATCCGGAAGGCGATGCGGGCGGGCAAGACACTGCCTCCGGTGAGGCTCTATAAAATTAAAGACGATTACTATGTGCTGGACGGCAATCATCGCATTTCAGCGGCGAAGGAATTCGGTTACCAGGACATCGACGCCGACATCGTCGAGTTTATCCCATCGAAGCATACCCTTGAAAACATCCTGTATCGTGAGAAGGCCGAATTTATGGAAAAGACGAAGTTGCCGTCTCCTATAGAATTGACGGAAGTGGGACAATACAATCATCTGATAAGACAGATCTCCACCCACCAAAACTATTTGGCGCAAGCGCCCGGAGAGACTGTTTCATTCGAAAATGCAGCCGCGGATTGGTACGAAACGATTTACCGCCCATTGGTTGGAATCATTGAAAAGGGCCATCTCATTCAGTCATTCCCCAAGCGGAAAATCGGGGACCTGTATACCTACATCACCTTTCATCAGTGGGAAAAGGAACTGGCCCGAAAGTACGGCCGCGGCATCGATCAGCTCATTTCTGAGGACATGGAGGCTTTTCGGGAAAAAATGTCGAATGTCAGAGATCACGAATATCCGGAGATGCGGCGGAATATCACCGCATTCGTCCTGATGAATGTTGCGGCAAAGAAGGAGAATCGAGTCATCGAGAAGCTGTTTGCCCTGGATGAAGTGAGGGAAGTACATTCGGTCCACGGCGACGTCGATATCCTGGTTAAGATCGTTTTAACCCGCGATTTGGTGTCTTCGGATGCGGAAATCATTGGGAGTTTTGTCCAGAACCAGGTAAGACAAATTCCGGGAATCATCAGCACCCAAACCCTCATTCCCGGTTTGTCGAAGATGAAAAATGATGACACCGGAGGACGGTGATAAATGACGTCCTTCCGGGTGTGAAAGGCACATGGGTCTGCTTGCCGGAGGGGTTGCAAAGCTGGTGAGGATAAGCCAAGAAACACGAATCGGGAGGATAAGGTGAAAGTTGCGGTGCTGGGAGGTCTGGGGTTGCAGGGAAAGGCTGCCTTGCTGGATCTTACTCGGAGCAAGGAAGTGGAGGAAATTATCTGCGCCGATGTTGGGTCGGACGGGTTGAAAAAGATGGCCGGTTTGTTCGATGCGGACAGGGTAACCGCGGTTCGGGTGGATGCCTCGTCCAAAGATCCGCTGGTGTCTGTACTCAAGCAGGGTGTCGATGTGGCCATAGATCTATTGCCCTTACCTCTCATGCGCAACGCCATTGATGCGGCGGTAGAGGCCGGGGTGGATCTGGTCAGCACGAATTACCTGCGCGACGCTGGGGAGCTTAACCGGAGAGCCCAGGCTGCCCAGGTGGCCATCATGCCCGAGTGCGGGCTGGATCCGGGCATTGACCTTATTATTTGCGGGCATGTCATTCAGGAGTTCGATGAACTCCACGTTTTCAATTCATACTGCGGCGGCTTTCCTGAAAAAAGTGCTTGCGATAATCCGCTCAATTACAAAGTGAGTTGGAACTGGGATATGGTCTTGGGGAGTCAGAAGCGGGATTCGGTTTTCATCAAGGATGGTAGGTACCTGACTGTGCCCGCTGCGGATCAGCACGAAAACGACATGATACACAATATTGACTTCCCCGGTCTCGGTAAATTGGAAGCGCTCCCAAACGGTGATGCCGTATTTTATACGGATCTTTTGGGTGTGAGGGGGAAAATTCGGCAGGCTGGACGCTATTCGTTGCGCTGGCCGGGTTGGTGTGCATTCTGGGCGCCTTTGAAGAAACTCGGATTTTTGTCTGAGAGCCCGGTAGCGGGTCTTGATTGCCGGGTGAACCCCCGGCAATTTCTGGTAAAGCATTTAGGACCTCAATTGCAGTATCGGGACAATGAAAAAGACATGGTCGCCATGCGCAACCTCTTTGAAGGGATTCAAGACGGGCGGAACAAGTCTATCCGCATGGACCTGTTGATTGAAAGGGATCTGGAAACCGGTTTGTTCGCCATGAATATCGGAGTTGGCTATCCTGCCAGCATTGTCGCTCAGATGATCGGCAGCGGTCAAATTCTCCGTAAAGGCGTTCTTTCGCCCGCCATGGATGTGCCCTATGGATCCTTCATGACAGAGTTGTCACTCCGGGGAATCGCCGTGAATAGGAAGGTTGAATATAGCGGTTGAAGACAACCGCGTGAGGAGAGGGAAACCGTGAACCGCTCAACCTTGGCCTGAGTGTTATGTTCGGGATGGTGTTGGTCGACGGCATGATATCGGTTGCGAATGCGGGCACACTCCGGCTGTCTGCCGTGTCATTGCTCCGTGCATGGGTGTTCGGCATCGTGGTCTGTGCCATGCGCCACATCGTTTTGCCGCAAGCGATCGGGATACATACACATCGCACCGATACCGGGGCAGGCCATCGTCCTGGTGAAGGACTCCGACTTGTTGTCGCTGATTCGATGCATCACTAGACGGGGACCGATTCAGAGGAGTGAATTTATCGTCGATGATAGGGGAGTTCATGACAGGAAAAGCAAACTGAAAAGACCGAATTCCGGTGCCTGTCCCGGACTCCGATCCGGAATTCGGGCTTGCCTCAAACTCGTTTTCATGAGAGCATCATTCCATGCTGCTGAAGATATGGGGTCATTAAAAAAAATCCTTCATGTGAGTTGAAACTATGGGACAGGTATTTCAATTCTTATCCAGTGCATCCTTGGAAATGCTCACCGGGCGGAAGGCTTACAATCTTGAGGAGTTGCTCAGTCTGATAAAGACCTGCTCGGATACATCCATTTTTTATCACACCTTCTCCGCCTTCCTCAAGTTACGGGAAATCCAGTTGCCTCAGAATAGCGATTTCGCTATTTCGGCCTCTATGAGCCTCAATGAAAAGGCCCTTGCAGAAAAATTGACGGCTATGGATTTTTCCGAACATATCACAATTGAGGGCTTGAGGAGGCATCTTAT
>JAWOGN010000245.1:0-5010 GCA_046496815.1 Desulfatiglandaceae bacterium | reverse complement strand
GGATCGCACTGAATAATATCCGATTCACGGCCTGTTCGGACTTTCTCCGGCCATTCGGGATCCGCCCAGAGTACCCGGGCCAAACCGATTAGATCCGTTTTGCCGTCCGCCAATGCGTTTTCCGCCACCGCCCCGGATGAAAAACGCCCGGCGGATATGACCGGAACATCGACACTTTTCTTCACTGCGGCTGCAAGGTCCAGCATGTAGGCTTGCTGTCTTGATTTTGCGACAATTTCCGGCAGAGAAAACGATTCATAGGTGCCGCCCATCACCGAAATGTAGACAACACCGTCTGCAGCCAACGACTTTGCAAATTGCACGGATTCATCCAGTGACAAGCCATCGGGAAGCCATTCATCGGCGAGAAATCGATACCCAACGGGAAAATCCCCCACGGCCGCTTTGACCTTTGCCAAAACCTCCAGGGCAAACCGCTGACGATTTTCCAGCGATCCTCCATATACATCGGTTCGTTGATTGGTTCTGGGAGACAGAAATTCAGACAATAAATACCCAGTGCCACCATGAAGCTCCACCATATCGAAACCGGTTTTCTTCACACGAAGGGCTGCGTTGGCAAACTGATCTTGTATCCGTGCAATCTCACTTTTGTCCAGGCTCTTGGGCGTTCTCCCAAAAGTCTCGATCGCCGAAGGCGCCACCGGTTCGGATGCCGCAGCAGCAAAACGGCCGGCGTGATTGATTTGAAGGCACGCCAAAGCCCCTTCATGCTTGATCACATCGGCCAGATGCGTCAGCCCGACCAGATGTTCATCCGTATCCACTCTGATCGTTCTTTTCGAACCGCTGCCCACCGCAAAATCCACCGTGCTGTTCTCCACAACCACCATGGCAACCTTGCTTTGCGCCATCAACCGATAATGGTCCAACAGCATGCGGCTGATTTTCCCGTCTTCACCGGCGTATCCCAAGTATGTCGGCGCCATGGTCAACCGGTTTTTGAACGTAAGCCCCCCGATCACAATGGGTGAAAATAGTCTTTCATACATCATCTGTCCTCCTCGCCTTTGTCCTGCCGTGATTATTGTAAACGCTCAACGTCCGTTTGACTTCATTGTTTGCTGACTTTTTTTCATTTTCCTTATGCCTTCGTTCCAACTATCGTCTGATGAAAGATATCATAGATTTCTTATCGTTCTTAGTGAAGTTTTCTTTTTCGATACTATCCGAACGTCAAGTTGCAAGTGAATTCAGGGGGTTCAAGACGAAAAGCGACCATCGATTGCTGCGTTTTTTGGGTTCGCATATTTCTTGACTCGTCTCAGTTTCTCAGGTTAACGTATTGATATATTTTTTTTCCTCATATTTCTCTGGCCCCAAAAGCAAGGGCTTGTCTTGGAGAAACCGCTCTGATTTTGCCCGCGTCGCTCCTCTTAGCGTTTTGCCCCTGCCCTGCCGTTAGAGCGAGCCGGAGACAATCCCATTAGGCTCTGAAGAAAGGAGGGAAAATTCAAATTCTCGTGGGTCACAGAGACCGGATCTTTATGAATTCGCACAAAGATCCGGCGCCTGCGCAAAACAAAAAAACAGAAGAAAGGAGTTCACTATGAGTGCAAAGAAGATTTTAATGCTGGTCGGCGACTTCGTGGAAGACTACGAAGTCATGGTGCCCTTCCAGGCGCTCCTGATGGTGGGGCACACGGTCCATGCGGTCTGTCCTGAGAAGAAGGCGGGGGAGACGGTGCGCACCGCGGTACACGATTTTGAAGGAGATCAGACCTACAGCGAAAAGCCCGGCCACAACTTTGCGCTGAATGCCACTTTCGCAGAGGTGAAAGCCGAAGACTACGACGCGCTGGTTATCCCCGGTGGGCGCGCTCCGGAGTATATTCGCCTGAACGAGACCGTGCTAAAGATGGTGCAGCAGTTTTCACAAGCAAACAAACCCATTGCGGCCATCTGCCATGGGGCACAGGTGCTGGCTGCAGCCGGCGTCATCGAGGGCAAGAACTGCTCGGCTTACCCTGCGGTGGGACCCGATGTCACTCGCGCAGGCGGAAAATATGTGGATTTGCCGGTAGACAAGGCTCACGTCGACGGCAATTTGGTCACTGCCCCGGCGTGGCCCGCGCATCCCGATTGGCTTGCCAAATTCCTGCAAGTGCTGGGAACGAAGATTGAGCCATAGCGGAACGCTGTAAACACATGTAACCCGTGCTTCCCGCAGCCGGCGGCCCCCGGCGGTCCATCATTTTGGGCAACAATGGCATGAAATCCGAATGCCGGTTGCGGGGAAAAGATCCTCGACCCGTTTCTTGGTCCGGTTTTGTTTCGGGTGCCAAAAAACAACACCTTGGTGTGCAAGTGAATCTTTTCCTGCTCATAATCCTCGTAATTCTGATTGGATCCTACGTGTTGGACGTAATCGTTGAAACGTTGAACGTGCGGCATGTAACAACGGATCTGCCACCGGAGTTTGAAGGGTACTATGATGCGGAAAAGTACCAAAAATCCCAGGAATACCTCAAGGAAAACACCCGGTTTGGAATCCTCACCGACACCATTATCACGCCCATCACCATCGCCTTCATCCTTTTTGGGGGGTTCAATATCGTGGATCGTTTCGCCCGGAGTTTTGGGGTGGGCGCTATTCCGACGGGTCTTATCTTTGCGGGCACGCTTCTGTTTGCATCCCAAATACTATCGATCCCATTTTCCCTTTACAGCACCTTTGTCATTGAAGAAAAATATGGGTTCAACAAAACCACGCCAAAAACCTTTTTTTTGGATATCTGCAAAAGCTGGCTGTTGATTGCAGTGATCGGCGGGCCGCTTTTATCGGCCGTTCTGTGGTTTTTCCAGAAGGCGGGGCCTTGGGCTTGGGCATATTGCTGGATTGCCGTAACCGTGTTTCAAATATTTCTGATGTTCATCGCCCCTGTCGTCATCATGCCCCTGTTCAACAAATTTATTCCCCTGGAGGAAGGAGATCTCAAAGAAGCGATAGAATCCTACGCCCGGTCCCAGAAGTTCAAGCTGAAGGGCATTTTCACAATGGACGGATCCAAACGTTCGACAAAAACAAACGCTTTTTTCACCGGATTCGGCAAGTTGCGAAGAATTGTGTTGTACGACACCCTCATCGAAAAACACTCCGTGAGAGAACTCGTATCCATCCTTGCCCATGAAATGGGCCATTACAAAAAAAAGCACATCCTAAAGTCGGTTGTCATTTCGGTTCTCACAACCGGCCTCATGTTTTATATTCTTTCTATGTTTATCAATAACCCGGAGCTATTCGCCGCTTTTAAAATGGAACATACGTCCATCTATGCAAGTCTTCTCTTTTTTGGTTTTCTCTATTCTCCGATCCAGATGGTGCTCTCTCTTTTCGGAAATATGCTTTCACGCAAACATGAATACGAAGCAGATGAATATTCAGTAAAAACTTACAGGGATCCCGGATCGATGATTGTGGCGCTGAAAAAACTCAGCGTCGACAATCTCTCGAATCTGACACCCCATCCGCTCAAAGTGCTTCTAAGTTACAGCCACCCCCCGATCCTGAAGCGAATTCAGGCAATTCGACAAATCGTTCCCGCCGCTTCCGCCGAGCCATAGACCTATAAAACCCTTTAAAAAAAACGAGCGCTGAGCCCCTCGACCCGATCGATGGGTGGGTGCTTTTGCAGTTTGAGAGTCATTTTTACTCCACAATGCGCAATGTGTGTGTTTTGCGCAATGTTTCCCAGAGGGTGTGAATAATGATCTCAAAAGCCTCCTTGTTCTTCAGCTGCTTTGCTTCTGACAGCCTACGGCAAGATGCCATCAGTTGCTCGTTGCCTGTGGATAACCCATATCGATCCCGAATATACCTGCCGAGGGATGGATACATCGAAACCAGATTTTCCTCCTTCATATAGGCTATTTTTGTCTTATCTTTCAGAGACATGGAAGAGATGAGTCGCATTACCGCCTGCTCAACACTTTGAGGGAAGATAGAATTTTCGGCGCTCCTTTCCTTCTCATGCTGAAAAGCATGAAACTGAGAGTCCGGCATGTTTGAATCTATCAGATTCATATAAAAGACGGCTTTGAGGATTTTCACGGTCAGGGTGTAAATCTCCGGGTCTTCGCTGTTACGAGGTCCCGCCACATTCAAAACTTCTATCCCCTGCTGCGCAATCCAAGCACTAATATTCTTCGCAGCCTGAAAGATATTTAGGGTGCTCGGATCAACATGGAGACAAGGACGTTCGTGTCGAATGGCCATGTCCCGTGTGAGTGCGGACCCGCCTTTGAGCTTTCCTCGGAATATGATCAACGTTCCCTCGGAATCCATCACATTCTGTTCCGTGCGCTTCGAATAATCGGCGGTCCGCATCTCTTTCATCTTATAGGTATCCGGCAGCGCGCCATCCTCGGTCCTCCTTCCCCTGGGAAGCCAACCTCCATAGGGAAGGCCCAACTCGATTGCCACGTCCAGCGCGGCCTGATCCACACCGGTCTGTCCGCCTGAAATAATTTTTGAGATCATCTCCGTGTTTCCCGGTCGGGGCTGCGATGCGCGCTTTGCCTGACACCTTGAGGCTTCCCCCGGCGTGCTTTTGCGGTTTTGGCGCTCTTCGTATCGACCGCCCGGCGAAGTTTCGTGTAAAGGTAGGAACAAACCTCCAAGAGTATTTGCGTGCCTGTCTCAAAAGCACGCTCTGTTTTGTCCTGCGTACCCGTCTCCGGTCTCGATTCAGCCTTACGGGCTCCGTTCGCCCGAGCCCCGGGTTTTGGGGTGGCCCCTGACTTCCCCCTGGCATCGCCTTTCCGGGAAATAAAAGATGTCACAGTTTCATAGGCCACGTTTATTTCCTTCAACTTCCTCTCCGCTTTCTGCCTTAACCGAGGATTGTGAGAGAAACGATCCGGATGCCATACGTCGGCGATATCCTTATAGGCCTGCTTGGCCTCTTCTACCGAAGCGCCAGGATCAAGCTCCAGGATTTCAAAGCATCGATTTATGTCCATCTTGAATCTCCCAAAACAGATTTCTTT
>JAWOGN010000075.1:0-38231 GCA_046496815.1 Desulfatiglandaceae bacterium | reverse complement strand
GGAATCTGAAGGGTCGATCAAACCCGGGGAAACCCACTACCGAACCCCTCATTTCAAGGAGCCTGTCCCGATTAAACGCCATCATCAAATCAAGGTAGACAGTCTAAGCCGGCTCCTTACCTATGTCCTGGGCCGCCGACCGGATGAATTCGGACTCGTTCCGGACAGGGAGGGGTTCATTCGTTTCAAGGAATTGCTTCAAGCAATTCATGAAGAGCCTCACTGGCACTACGTCAGGAAAGCCCATATCAACGAAGTGCTTCTGGGAAAAGACCGGCAGCTTTTCGAGTTTGCGGAAGAAGGAATCAGGAGACTGGAAAGGCATTGGCGACTGGATTTGAAAAATCCTGCGAACGCCCTTCCGAAACTGCTATTTTCGCCGGTGAGGCGTAAAGCCCATCCCGTGGCAATGGAAAAAGGGCTGAAAAGCTCTCAGGGCAAGTATGTGGTCCTGACACCCGATCCGGACATGGCCGAACGTATCGGGACGCGTCGGGATCGGAAACCTGTGGTGCTTGAAATTCAGGCAGCGGCGGCCCAACGCGAAAACGCGTTGTTTTACGCTTTCGGCACCCTTTACCTGAGCCCGCAAATCTCCGCCAAATTCATCTCCGGGCCACCCGTCTCTAAAGAACCAATTGCCTCCCCATCTGATGCAGAGGCAAAGAAACAAAAAGTGGCGGCGCCCATGCAGCTTGACCTCACAGCCGGCACGTTTCTTCTGGGTCTGGAAAGAGATCCCGACCTCAACCGGAGAACAAAAGGCAAGAAACGCAAAGGATGGAAGGAAGATGCCAGGAAAATTCGAAGAGGTAAGCGACCGTGAAAAAACAAGATGATGGATTGAACACCTTTTTTTATCCCGCAAATGTTGCGGTGATCGGTGTTTCCCCGGAGCCCAATAACCTGGGCAGGAACATTGTAAAAAATCTTCTGAACTTCGAATATAAAGGGGAAATTCTGACGGTGGGCATTAAGGAAGGAGTGGCCTTTGGGCAACGCATTTACCGCTCGCTGGATCAAATTGATCATTCGGTGGATCTTGCCGTCGTTCTCACGCCCTCGAAAACGATCCCTTCCATATTGGAAGCATGCGGTCGAAAAGGAATCAAACGCGTTATCATTGAATCCGGCGGATTCTCCGAGACGGGTCAAGCCGGCCTGCCCCTCGAAAAAGCCTGTGTCGAGTTGGTGGAGCGATATGAAATCCGGCTGATCGGTCCCAACGGCATCGGCGTGACAAACATGGAGAACGGTTTGGTGCTTCCCTTCTGGCCCATGCGGGAGGACCTTTCTTTAGGGCCGGTGTCCATCCTGGCACAGAGCGGCGGGGTCGGGCTCAGTTATCTGGGGTTTCTGTCAGAGGAAAATATCGGGCTCAACAAGTTCGTCTCCATGGGAAACAAATTAGATGTAGATGAAAATGATCTTTTGGCTTATTTGACCCGTGATAAAGGAACGGAAATCATCCTTGTACACCTTGAGGGTTTCACGAATGGCCGAAAATTCGTTGAAATCGCCTCTCAGTCCACCAAACCGATTCTCGTTCACAAAGCCAACAGGTTTCAGGATAGTGCCGGCATCGCTCACTCCCACACAGCGGCGCTCTTTGCCGACGACCGATTGGTGGACCAGGCGTTGGAGCAGGCGGGCTGTTTCCGGGTGAATACCATGGCCGAAGCCATCGATTATGTAAAAATCCTCACGCAGCCCCCTCTAAAAGGCAACCGGTTGGCCGTCGTCTCCCGTTCCGGCGGACATGCGGTGATTGCAGCGGATGCGTGTGCGCACTATGGATTTAGGCTACCGCCTTTTCCAAAAGAATTCCTGGAATCCATAGAAAGCCGTTTCAGGGCGAATGTCATCCACCTGCAGAATCCGCTTGATCTCGGCGATCTTTTTGATCTCGCGTTTTACGAGAGCATCGTCGAAGAAATGCTAAAACGAAATGATGTGGATGGGCTCCTATTGGGTCATGGCTACCGTCGGGGGTTCGAACAAGAGACCTCCCGCAACCTCATTACCAAAGTGGAACAGCTGGTAGCGCAATATCAAAAGCCTGTAGCGGTGGTCATTTTCGCCGAAACTGTGGAAATAGATTATCTGAAGCGGCATTCGAAAATTCCCATATTTTCAGCCCCTGAAAATGCCATGCGTGCAATGCATCTCTCTCGTCTGTGGGCATCCAGAGCAAATGACATCGGCAAAACCGATGCATTTGAGAAAGCGGATATCGGAAAAGCCAAGGATATTTTGCAGAACGCCGAAGGCAGAGGCTATCTTTTCCTTCATGAATCCCTTGAACTCCTCAAAGAATACGGGTTTCCCGTTCCCGAATACCACCTTGCTCAAAGCATCGAAGCGGCGGTAGAAGCCTGGCGCGCTGTGGATGGGCCCGTGGCCATGAAAATCAACCGTCCGCACATCTCTCACAAGACCGACAGGGGACTTGTCAGGTTGGGGATCAATTCAGCGGAAGAAATCAGCGCCACCTTTCAAGCATTTCAAAATGAGACTTCGGCTGAGGACTTGGAGATTTTAATTCAGCCGTTCGTTGCAAGCGGGCGCGAGGTTATTTTGGGCGGAAAGCAGGATGATGTCTTTGGCCCGGTGGTTCTTTTCGGACTGGGTGGCATTTTTGTAGAAACCCTGGAAGACGTTGCGTGGCGCCTGGCGCCGATCAGACGCACGGATGCCAGAGCGATGATGAACCAGATCAAAGGCCGGAAAATTCTCAGCGGAAGCAGGGGGGAGGATCCTTGTGACATGGACGCCCTCGAAGATTTACTTATCCGGTTGTCGAGGATGCTTGCCGATCTCCCCGCAATTCAGGAAATTGATATTAATCCCGTTAAGGTAGCGACCATGGGTCGGGGAGCTCAAGCCCTGGATGCGAGAATCGTCGTCAAAACAGCAACTGCATAGCAGGAGGCACTGGACATGTGGCCGAAATGGGCATTACTGACCGACCTTTATCAGCTCACCATGGTGGGAGGATATGTGCTCGATGGGAAGCAGGAACAGTGGGCGAATTTCGACTACTTTTTCCGGAGAATCCCGGATGATGGAGGCTATTGCGTTTTTGCCGGGCTTGCGGATCTCATCGACTACATCCGGAAACTCCGTTTCAGCACGGAAGATCTCTCCTATCTTGCGGGATTGAAAATTTTCGACAGAGAGGTGCTGAAATACTTTGAGAATTTCAAATTTACCGGGGATCTTTGGGCCTTACCCGAGGGAACGGTGGTCTTTCCTCATGAACCCTTAATCCGGGTGACCGCGCCGTTACCGGAGGCGCAACTCATAGAAAGCACCCTCCTCAACATAATGAACTTTCAAACCCTGATTGCGACCAAGGCAGCCCGCCTGCTCTGGGTTGCAAACGGCAATCCGGTGATTGATTTCGGTCTGCGGCGGGCCCACGGACCTGACGGTGCGTTGATGGCATCTCGTGCAGCCTATATCGGCGGTGTAGAGGGCACCTCCAATGTCCTGGCAGGTCGATACTATGGGATACCCGTGCGAGGCACGCACGCCCACTCGTGGGTGGAAAGCTTCCCACAAGAACTGGATGCGTTCCGCGCCTATGCCAAGGTTTACCCCGATGCGTGTCTTCTCCTGGTAGACACCTATGATACCCTCAGCAGCGGAGTTCCCCATGCCATTCAGGTCGCAAAAGAACTCCGGGAACAAGGGCACAAACTTTGGGGGATCCGGCTGGACAGCGGCGATTTGGCCTACCTAAGTAAGGAGGCGAGACGCATGTTGGATGAAGCGGGTTTTCCCGATGCCGCGATTGTGGCATCCAGTGATCTGGATGAGTGGATCGTCGAAAGCCTCAAACGCCAGGGTGCCTGCGTGGACATCTGGGGGGTCGGTACACGGCTTGTCACCTCCTTCTCCTGTCCGGCACTCGGAGGCGTCTATAAGCTCACCGCCCTGGACGATGGAAAGGGTCGAATGGCGCCTAAAATCAAGCGGTCGGATAACCCTGAAAAAATCACCAATCCCGGTCTTAAGAAGTTAGTGAGGATGTACGACCAAAAGGGGCGGATGAGAGGAGACGTCCTATTTCTGGATGAGGAACCGGTTGAAAAAATAGGTTCCTTTAGGGCGCATCATCCCATGTTCCCCCATGTGTTTAAAACATATCCCCGGCGTTTCGAAAAAAAAGCGCTTTTGATGCCCGTTTTTCAAAGGGGAACGTTGGTCTATGAAAGTCCGAGCATTCACAGCATTCGGGATCACACGCTTCAGAGTCTAAACGGTCTGGATCCCGCCTACAAGCGCTTCCGAAATCCCCATACGTATCACGTGAGTCTCAGCATAACCCTCTTCAAAACCAAACAGCGGCTGTTGCGGCAAACGGCGAAAACCGAAATGGCCGCATCCCAACCGTGAACCGCATTGCCCCTTGATGGGGGTCATAGGACAGAACCGATCACGCAATTATTCTCCACGGTGTCCATGCGCACGGGCGCAAGGGTGTTTTTCAAATCGTTGGACGTTCTGAAAATGACCGGCAGGTAGTTGTCACTCGTGCCCCTCATCGCTTCATGCGCCTCTGAAGTCCACATCTCCGCCAGCACCTCAAACACGCTTCCCAGGCAGTTCCGGTAAAATGCACTCCGTTTTCGTTGGCCGATATCCCGCAATGCTTCAGCCCGTTTTCGTACGGAAGTGGGGTCCAGATGTGCATCCAGGGCCGCAGCGGCGGTTCCCGGGCGGGGAGAAAAGGGGAAAACATGGAGATAGGACAGCGGCAACCCCTTGATAAGCGCACAGGTATTCTCATGGGCTTTGGGGTGTTCTCCTGGAAAACCCGCCATAAGGTCCGCACCGATGGCGCAGAGAGGCATTCTGGAAAAAATGGATTCGACGAGTTTTTCAAACTCCTTCGGGGTATAATGTCGATTCATCCTTTGAAGGATCTCGGTATCACCGCTCTGGAGAGGGATGTGGAAATGCTTGCAAATCCACGGTTCGGCGGCAACCATTTCAATGAGATGTTCGTCCATTTCATTGGGTTCGATGGAACTCAACCGTACGCGAACCGGGAAAGACTCTCTGCCAATGGCGCGAAGTAAATTGCCGAGAGTCATCTCCCCTTTCAAATCAACGCCGTACTTGCCCAGATGTATTCCTGTCAGAACGACCTCTTTGTATCCCCGGCGGGAGAGGGATTCCATCATCCTCAGGACGTCTCTCAGAGCAAGGCTTCGGTAAGGCCCCCTTGCAAAAGGGACGATGCAATAACTGCAAAACGACTCGCACCCGTCCTGAATCTTCAAGTGGGCTCGGCTCCGGTCCGGGAAACGATGTAACTCAAGGCTCTCAAAGGGCATTCCCGGCTCGAAGTCTGCTAAAATGACGCGCCTTCTCTCTGTATCCATCCCGCTCAAAAGTATGTCTGGCAATTCTCCTTTGGCCCTGTTGCCTGCGATGAGCCCGATGCCCGGGATCGCTGATAGTTCTTCCGGAAAAACCTGGGCATAGCACCCCACGGCAGCAACCATGCCGGTCGGGTTTTCCCGAATCGCCTTCCGAATCGCCTGCCTGGACTGGTGACTTGCCCGCTGGGTGACGATACATGTGTTGACGACCGATACGTCGGCCTTTGCCTGCCGAACGGCCTGCTGCCAGCCGGCATTCATCAACGCGTCCTTCAGGTAGGCCGATTCATATTGGTTTACCCTGCACCCAAGGGTAATGATCTTAAATGACTTTGACATCGCTTTCGTTTTAACCCGTCGGGTGTGCGTTTATCCACCCCCCCCCGATGAGACGGTCGCCCCTGTAGCAAACGAGGGCCTGACCCGGCGTAACGGCCCATTGCGGTTGATCAAAAGTGAAACTGACCTTATCGGAAGAAATGATCCGTAATTGACCGGACGCAGGCTTGTGCCGGTAACGAATTTGGGCCTGCGCTTCAATTACGCTTTGAGAAGGCATCCCTTCAATCCAATTAAACGCTGTGGCTTCCACCCTTCTTGTATAAAGGGTCTCTTTCCTTGCCACAACCACCGTATTGGTTTCCGGCCGGATTTCCTTGACGTAGTAAGGACGGGCGGCGGCCACCCCAAGCCCTCGCCTTTGACCGATGGTATATCTGAAGGCGCCTCGGTGCGTCCCGACAATTGTTCCCTCCTCATTGACGATACTCCCCTCCCTGTTGACTTCGGGTCCCTCCCGCTGCTCGACCAACGGGCGATAATCCTTTTCCGGGAGAAAGCAAATTTCCTGACTCTCGGAAGCGGAATGAACGGGGAGCCCCACGTCTCGAGCCTGTTTTCGCAGCGCTTCTTTCCGCTTTTCAGCCAGTGGAAAGACGGTCCTCGAAAGATGGCGCTGGTTGAGCCGGTGGAGAAAATAGGACTGTTCCTTCTCACCGTCTGCTCCCCGCCACAGTTCGAAACCGGGACTTTCAATTTTTTTTCTGATTCGTGCGTAATGGCCTGTCGCGATGTAGAGGATGCCGCGGGATTGCGCGTAGTTGAGTAAATATTCGAACTTGATCCGTTGATTACACACCACGCAGGGATTGGGGGTCCGCCCCGCCAAATAAGCGTCAACGAATGGATCGATCACAGAACGACAAAACACCTCCCCCACATCCAACATTTCAACCGGTATTTTCAGGTGCTTTGCAACGCGCTCAACTGCGTTGATCCGTGACTGTCTCATGGAAGGAGCGGTCGGGAGCAGGAAATGAAGACCATGAACTTCCCATCCGGCCGTCTGAAGCAAAACGGCCGCCATGGAACTGTCGACGCCCCCGCTGAGCGCGACCACCACCTCAGGGGCGGGTTTGATCACGGGATGAGTCGGCGCCATGGTGACTTCCTCAACTCAGATCGAACGTTCTCCAGCGTTGTGTCACTGAAGCAGGCTTTTGTCGAAATTTACAGACATGGCTCCCGCAGGACAAGCTGCCACGCAGAGCTCACATGCGCTGCACCGGTCCCGGTCAAAAATCACTTCCATCTCGGGTCTTCGCACATAGAGCGCGCTCGTGGGGCAAACCGCCGTGCAGGCCCCGCATTGGAAGCATTTTTCCTCATCCCTGCTGATATCCTGCCCGATGCTCTCAACCTTGACACCGATCCCTTTCAGGTAGCTTACACCCTTTTGGAAGTTCCTCCGTTCTCCGCTCAACTCCAGCACCATCAAGCCCTCCTTCCTCGGGTAGATGGTCGCTTTCATGATATTGAAGGAAAGATCAAAATCCTTTACCAGATTTACCGCAATCGGTTGTTCGACAATGTCTTTTGGAAATCTCAAGCTGAGTATCTTGGAAACCATGGGCTCTCTCCCGTGACGCCTCAACGTGTCTCTCGGGCAACCTTCCCGCCCGACCATTCACTTGCGATAGCGTTTCATAACCTTTTCAAACCCGGGCATGGCGTTCTCAATGACTTCATCAGAAACACAGTACGCGATTCGAAAGTGACCCGAGCCCCCGAATCCGCTGCCCGGTACCGGTAAAATTCTCTCTGCCTGTAACGCCGCGACAAAGGCGACGTCATCCGCGATAGGGGTTTTGGGGAATAAGTAAAAAGCGCCCTCCGGCTTGATAAAATCATATCCGAACGAAGCAAGCCCGTCACAGAGCACATCCCGCTTCTTCTGATAGAGCGAGATATCGACACTCTCCTCCAGCAGGTGTGAAACGGCCCTCTGCATGAGGGCAGGCGCATTGACATAGCCCAAAATGCGATTGCTGAGAATCAACCCTGCAATCAGCATTTCCTTGTCGGTTATTTCCGGGTTGGCTGCCACATACCCGATTCTTTCTCCCGGCAGCGATAGATCCTTGGAAAAAGACGTTACCAGAAAGCTTTCTTTGTAGGCATCAAAGATGCTCGGGACCTTGATGCCGTCGTAGACAATCTTGCGGTAAGGCTCATCGGAAATGAGATAGATGGGATGTCCAAGTTTTTCACTGTGATGTGCAAGCAGATTGCCGAGTTTGTTTAACGCCGCTTCCGGGTAAACTCTGCCCGTGGGATTGTTCGGGGAATTGATCAACACCGCCTTCGTTTTTTGTGTCACGGCATCCGATATGGCATCGATATCCAGCGAGAAATCCGGCTTCGTCGAGACGATCCTGGGCACTCCCTGATGGGTATCCAGATAGAAATTGTATTCCACGAAGTAGGGACACGGGATGATGACTTCATCTCCGGGGTTGAGGATGGTTTTGAGCACAACGTTTAAACCGCCCCCGGCGCCAACGCTCATTACAATCTCATCTGAGGAAAAACGGGGTCGATTAAACGTATTGAGGTAATCGGCGACGGCTTCGCGGGTTTCTTCGAATCCTGCGTTGGGCATATAACCGTGCCGACCCGGCGATGCGTCTTTAACCAATTCAAGAAGGATTTCCTTAAACCTCGGCGGGGGTTCCAAGTTCGGATTTCCCAGGCTGAAGTCAAAAACATTCTCCGCTCCATACTGCTTTTTCATCTGGTTGCCCTGTTCGAACATTTTCCGGATCCAAGAAGACTTCTCGATAGCGGACTGAATTTTTTCGGAAGCAGACATCGTTCATCCTCCCCTTTTGGATTGAGGCTATAACCATATTCTTTTGAAAGGACCTGTCAACAAAAAACAAAGTGGAATTGAGCTTGACACCTCTGCTAAATTTCTCTAGTTTTTATTGTTTAGGTCATAAATGCAATCGGATTGTTTGATGGATCCGCCTCTCAGGATTCAAAACTCCGTTGCAAGCAGGAAACCTGTAGTGACCCGCTGCAAGAAAAGGCGCAAACCAAAAGTACCGTCGCCGCATTTGTCGCGGTATAAGATCCCCAGTGCGAAATTCATGCTTGTTAACGAGACCGGCAATTGGATTTCTCCGCCACCAATTCTTCCGTATGCGGCTGTTTTCAGGAGGGCGTGTTCATGAAAAAAGCTACAAAAAAGAAACCGACGATGGCGATTTTGACCGGTGGCGGGGATGTTCCCGGGCTGAATCCATGCATCAAGACGCTGGTTTACCGATGCGCCAGTGAAAATATCAAAGTGCTGGGAATCCGGCGCGGTTGGGCGGGACTCTTGGAATATCACCGGGAAGACGCCAAAAATTCGCGGCATTGCCTTCAAGAGCTACAGCCGGCGGAAGTCCGTACCATTGATCGTTCGGGGGGGACCTACCTTCATACGTCGCGCACAAACCCGAGCGCTGTCAGCCGGAAGAATACCCCGAACTTCCTGAAAAAACAATTCAAGAAAGGCGAGGAAAAAAAGGACTTTACCTCCCATGTCTTAAGCAATCTGGAACATCTGGGCGTTGATGCCGTCATCCCCATCGGTGGGGATGATACCCTCAGTTTCGCCGAAAGGCTTCATCGGGAGGGATTTCCGGTGATTGCCATCCCCAAAACGATGGACAATGACGTGTTTGGAACCGACTATTGCATCGGCTTTTCCACGGCGGTCACCCGGAGCGTCAGTTTCATCCATGCACTCCGGACCTCCACAGGTTCTCATGAAAGGATCGCCGTCATCGAATTATTCGGCCGTTACTGCGGAGAGACATCCTTGATATCCGCTTATTTGGCGGGTGTGGAGAGAGCGATCATCTCCGAAGTCCCTTTCGAACCCAAAAAATTGGCGGAAATGATTCTGAAAGACAAACGCTCCAACCCCAAAAACTATGCCATGATCACAATTTCCGAGGGCGCCAAAATGATCGGGGGCGAGATGCGGATGTCCGGAGAATCGGATGCTTACGGTCACAAGCGACTGGGAGGCGTCGGTGAAGAAACCGGCGCCCTTCTCAAAGAGCTGACGGGAGAGAACGTCCTTAATCAGCGGCTGTCCTATTTAATGCGAAGTGGCGCTCCTGATTCCTTGGATCTCATGGTGGCTGTTAATTTTGCAAATATGGCTGTCGATCTTTTTCTGAAGGGCGTTTTCGGACGCCTTATCGCATTGAATCGAGGTATCTACACCGACATCCCCTTGAGCACGATCACAACGGGCCAGAAAAGAGTGGATGTAAGAGAACTCTATGACGTGAAAGAATACAGGCCCAAGGTCCTGCATGTGGGGGGCAAGCCGATGTTCCTCTATTAGTTTCCGTTATCTCCTCAGCCCTTCATATGCGCCGGCAGCACCTGCCCACTTGAATGAAACGTATGATGCGACGGGGAACTTCACACACTTGATTTCCGGATATCATGCCCGCGACAACCAGAAGACAGCGCACACGCAGAATATATGTCGGCAATGTCCCGATCGGAAACAACGCGCCCATAGCCGTCCAGTCCATGACCAATACAGACACTCGGGATGTCGATGCGACGGTGCGTCAAATTCTGCGTCTGACCGACGCCGGCTGTGAAATCGCCCGCTTAGCGATCCCGGATAAAGCGGCCGCATCCGCCCTTCAACGGATCAAGTCAAAAGTTTCCATACCGATCATCGCCGATATACATTTTGATCATCGACTTGCCCTTGCCGCACTGGATTCAGGCGCGGATGCTTTGAGAATAAATCCCGGCAATATCGGCAGCCGAAAGGCGGTTGAAAGAGTCGTCAATGCGGCCCGTGAGGCTCAGGCATCCATCAGGATAGGCGTCAACGCAGGCTCTTTGCACAAAGAGATTTTGTTGAAGTACGGTCGTCCGACCCCTGAAGCCATGGTGGAAAGCGCGATGAAACATGTCAGGCTTTTTGAAGCATTCGCTTTCCACCAGTTCAAGATCTCATTGAAATCTTCCCATGTTCCAACTACCATAAAGGCCTATGAACTCCTGAGTGAAACGGTGAACTATCCGCTACACCTGGGGGTTACGGAGGCAGGCACACTCATTTCCGGTACGGTCAAGAGTGCGATTGGAATCGGCTGTTTGCTTGCCGGGGGAATTGGTGATACATTTCGTGTTTCTTTGACCAGAGACCCCGTGGAAGAGGTCAAGGTTGCCTATGAAATCCTAAGGGCGCTGGATCTGAGACATCGTGGCCCGGAGATCATATCCTGCCCGACCTGCGGTCGGACTGAAATAGATCTTTTCGGGCTTGTTGCCAAAGTGGAAAAGGCCTTGTCCGGCATTGAAGCATCTCCAAAGGTCGCAATCATGGGATGTGTGGTGAACGGTCCCGGTGAAGCGAAAGAAGCCGATATCGGTATTGCCGGGGGACGCGGACACGGCATTCTTTTCAAAAAGGGGAAAGTTTTAAGAAAAGTTTCGGAAGACAAGCTCGCGGAGGTTCTCATCGACGAAATCAAAAAAATGATCCGGTAGCAGTGCCGGTGGTGGGACCTTCCCTGCCTGTCCCGTGGTTGTGGGCTCAGAGGGAGCTCCGAATAAAAATGGGTCCCTTTTTCACGGTGTTTAGGAAACGTAACACGAATTGATTTTTAGGAGGCTCCAGACATAAGCATGCGGTTTTCACAGTACTTTATCCCGACTTATAAAGAAATTCCGGCAGAAGCAGAGATCATCAGTCATCAGTTGATGCTGAGGGCGGGCATGATCAGAAAATTGACCTCCGGCATTTACACCTATCTCCCGGCAGGGCTTCGATCTATCAAAAAAGTGGAAAATATCATCAGGGAAGAGATGAACCGAGCCGGGGCCGTAGAGGTCCTGATGCCGGCTGTCCAGCCGGGGGAGCTATGGCAGGAAAGCGGACGATGGGATTATTACGGCAGGGAGCTTTTGAGATTCAAGGATCGCCACAATCGGGATGTCTGTTTCGGACCCACGCATGAAGAGGTTATTACCGACCTCGTGAGAAGAGAAATTCAATCCTATAGGCAGCTGCCGATCAATCTCTACCAGATTCAAACCAAGTTCAGAGATGAAATTCGACCCCGATTCGGTCTGATGCGGGCGCGCGAGTTCATCATGAAGGATGCCTACAGCTTTGATGTAGACGAAGACGGTGCGAATCGGAGCTATGAAATCATGTATGATGCCTACACCCGAATATTTCAGAGGTGCGGGCTGAGTTTTAGAGCCGTGGAGGCGGATTCGGGCGCAATCGGGGGGAGCTACTCTCATGAATTCATGGTCCTTGCAGAGACAGGAGAGGACCAGATGGTGCATTGCACGCGCTGCAATTATGCCGCGAACCTTGAAAGGGCGGAGGTAAAGTGCCCCGGCAGTGCTACCGACATGAAAAAGCAAAAGATGAACATGCTGGAGGAAGTGGTCACGCCGGACATAAAGACAGTGGAAGAGCTGACTTCCTTTCTAAGCATTTCCCCGGCGGAGTTGATCAAGACGCTCATCTTTATTGCAGATGAGGAAATTATCGCCGCTCTGGTGAGAGGCGATCACGAAATAAACGAGGTCAAGCTCAAAAACCTTCTCGGCGCTCAAGCCATTGAATTGGCCGACGTGGAAAGAGTGGAAACCACCACCGGCGCTCCCATGGGGTTTGCAGGACCCGTGGGTCTCAACATAAGAATGGTGGCCGATCATGCCGTCAAAGAGATGAAAAACTTTATCACAGGCGGAAACAGGAAGGATGTGCACTTGAAAAATGTAAACTTCGGCAGGGATTTTGAAATTGATACCTTCGCTGATCTTCGCATGATCTCGCGCCGTGATTCTTGCCCCAAATGCGGGGGAGACATCCAGTTCGGCCGGGGGATCGAGGTGGGACACGTCTTTAAGTTGGGGACGAAGTACAGCAAAGCGCTGAAAGCCGACTTCCTTGATGCTCACGGCAATGAGAAGCCTATTATTATGGGATGTTACGGCATCGGTGTTGGAAGAACCTTGGCAGCGGCTATTGAACAGAATTACGACAAAGACGGCCCTATTTTCCCCATTCCGATTTCTCCTTTTGAAGTGACGATACTCCCGCTTCAAATGCATGAAACGAGGGTGCTGGAAACCGCAGAGAAAATATACGCGGAACTGCTGGCGCATGGAATCGACATTCTGCTTGATGAAAGAGACGAACGACCCGGAATAAAATTCAATGATGCAGACCTTCTCGGAATCCCGATACAGGTCATCGCAGGACTCCGCGGAATCCACGCCGATGAGATTGAGATTAAGTTTCGGGCTGATTCAAACCGTATCAGTGTGCCGATCGCAGATGCCCCCGCTATTATCATGGAGAAAGTGAAAGCCCTCTATGATTCGCTTGGATGACATCACTTCCGAACTCCTCAGCTATCACCCCAAGGCCAACATAAAGCTCGTCGAAAAGGCCTATGTCTATTCGGCCAAAGTCCACCAGGGACAGATCCGTCTTTCCGGTGAACCTTACCTGTCCCACCCCCTTGAAGCGGCTTACATTCTTGCCCAAATGAAAATGGATGTCGTCTGTATCGTTGCAGGGCTCTTGCATGACACGCTGGAGGATACCGAAGCGACACTGGAAGAAATTACTCGCCTCTTTGGCGAGGAAACGGCCAATATCGTCGACGGGGTAACAAAAATCAGCAAGATGCGGTTCTCAAGCCGAAAAGAGCGGCAGGCCGAAAATGTCCGAAAAATGATACTTGCCATGTCCTCCGATATTCGCGTCATTCTCGTCAAGCTGGCGGATCGACTGCATAATATGCGGACACTGGGCTACCAACCATTGGAAAAGGAAAGAGCAATCGCCGCCGAAACCCTGGAAATCTACGCGCCCCTTGCCGGAAGAATGGGGATCCAGTGGATGAAATCCAGCCTGGAAGATCTCTGTCTATATTACCTGGAACCGGAGGTCTACGGTGAAATTAAAAATGCGATTGCACAGGGGCGAGACCAGAGAGAAAGATTTATCAAAGAGATCAACGATCTGCTCTCCAAGAAACTTAAAGAAGTCGATATTCAAGCCACCGTCAAAGGTAGAGACAAACATTTTTACAGCATCTACAAAAAGATGCTGGATCAAAACCTCGCCGTCAATCAAGTATATGACGTACTGGCTTTCCGGGTGATCGTTAGCACTATCAAAGAATGCTACGAGGTGCTGGGGCATATCCACTCCATGTGGAAACCGATCCAGGGGAGGTTCAAGGACTACATTTCCGTGCCGAAGGCCAACATGTATCAATCGCTTCATACCACCGTGATCGGACCCCTGGGTCAACGGATGGAGGTTCAGATTCGCACATGGGACATGCACCATGTCGCTGAGGAGGGTATCGCCGCTCACTGGAAATACAAAGATGGAGTCATTGCGAGTCGAACAGATGAAAAGCAGTTTGTCTGGTTGCGTCAGCTTCTCGAGTGGCAGCAAAACTTAAAGGATCCCGTTGAGTTCCTGGAATCCGTCAGAATGGACCTCTTTCCCGATGAGGTCTATGTGTTCACTCCGAGGGGGGATGTAAAGGCATTCCCCAGAGGGGCCACGCCGATCGATTTCGCGTACGGCATACACTCCGAGGTGGGGGAGAAATGCATGGGAGCCAGAATCAACGGCAAGATGGTTCCGCTGCGCTACGAATTGGGGAATGGAGAAATTGTAGAAATCATCACTTCCTCCAAACAACACCCCAGCAAAGACTGGCTTGAATTCGTAAAAACCTCCCGCGCGAAGACAAAAATTCGACAGTGGATCAGGAACCAAGAGAGAGGGGAGAGCATCAACTTGGGCAAAAACCTGCTTGAAAGGTCCCTTCTGCAATACCACTTGACCCTGCCGAATATTATGAAGAATGAGCAGGTCGCGGCCATTGCGAAGGAGCTGTCCTTTCATTCCGTCGAAGACCTGTTGGCGCAGATCGGGTTCGGCAAAATATCACCCAAGCAAGTGATTGGTCGGCTGAAGCCGAAATTGGGAATCAAGGAGGAAAAAAAGCCGGGCCTGGTCGGCAAGATGGTTGACCGAATCAGACGAAGGAAAGAAGACCATGGGATTCGAGTCAGGGGCGTCAGTGACATGCTGATCCGCTTTGCCAATTGCTGCCATCCCCTGCCCGGGGAACCTGTCATCGGGTTTATTACTCGAGGTCGCGGCATCACGATCCATCACAGGGATTGCAGACACATTCGATCGGCAGACCCGGAGAGACTGGTGGAGGTTTCTTGGGAACCGGCCCAGGAGGATACCTACCTTGCGAAGCTTCGGGTGACCAGCGTGGCTAAGAAGGGAATTTTGGCTGCTATCAGCGCAATCATGACACAAAAGGATGCCAACATTGTTGAGGCCGAGGTCAAAACCACTACAGATAGGAAAGGAATCGCCTCGTTTACCATCGAGGTGGAAAACTATCATCAACTTCACGATATTATGGGGGCCATCAAGAAGGTGAAAAATGTTTTAATCGTCGAAAGGCTTTGAAAAGCGGGAAATGGGCGGATGCGGGCTTGCTACCCTGGCAGCATGCAGCAGGGTTGGTTGGGCAGGTCCGGTGAATGCCGTCCTTCTCTCATGGATCTCAAGAGCGTTAGGGTTTCACCACACGGCCGGACTTGATACAGTTTGTGCACACCCGCATTCTTTTTGTCTGACCATTTTGAACGCATCTCAACTTCTGTAGGTTGGGATACCAGCGTTTTTTTGTTTTATTGTGTGCGTGGCTGACATTGCACCCAACAACCGGTTTCTTGCCGCAAATTTCGCAGACCTTCGCCATTTCGTGACTCCCTTTTGCGCCGAATCCGTCAAACACGCCGAGTAAACAAGATACCTTCTCGGCGAAAGAATTCGACTTGGCATTTACGTTTTAAAAATGTTTTAATATAGATGATAAAAAAAGCGATGGCAACATTTTTTTGAAAGAATCCAAACGAACACCTGTTCACTTCCGCATCGACCTGATCCCATGACTCAAGACGCTACAATTACATACAAACCGGAACTTTCCCCGGCGCTGAATCGGGTGCCCGAGAATCTCGACCATGTCCATCTGATGGGAATCTGTGGCACGGGAATGGCATCCCTGGCCGGTATCTTGAGGGACAAATCACTCCATGTCACAGGCTCGGATCAGGATATCTATCCCCCCATGAGCCATCTCCTTGAAACTTTATCCATTGATGTTCTTAAGGGGTACGGCCCAGGGAACCTTCACCCCAAGCCGGATCTGGTCGTTGTCGGAAACGTGATCACCAGAGAAAACCCGGAGGCGGTCGAACTCTCTCGCCTGGGACTCCCCTATCTCTCCTTCCCCCAAGGGCTCAGGCATTTCGGGATGAAAGGTAAACGCTCTCTTGTGATCGCCGGGACCCACGGGAAAACAACCACATCCGCTTTGGTAGCCTGGATCCTGGAATCGGCCGGGATGGATCCCTCGTTCATGATCGGAGGAATTCCCCAAAATTTTCAGGCAAACTTCAAATTGGGGGCCGGCCCACACTTCGTGATCGAGGGGGATGAGTATGATACGGCCTTCTTTGATAAAGGCCCTAAATTTCTCCATTATGATCCCTGGGTGGCCGTACTCACCAGTATCGAATTTGACCATGCGGATATTTATCGGAATCTGGAACATGTCATAGAGAGCTTTAGAAAACTGATCGAGCTTATCCCTTCCAGCGGGCTTATCATTGGAAACGGAGATGATCCGATCATCACAACGCAGGGTGTGCGGGCGAAGTGTTCAGTCGTGACCTACGGCCTAACAAAAAAGTGTCATTGGCGCGCAGTGGACATCGCCTATCGTGATGGTTTCAATCGGTTCACGATCCTCAGGGCTGAAAAAGAATATGTCAGACTTTCAACTCCGCTCTATGGTCGACACAATTTGTCCAACCTCCTGTCGGCCGTCGTTTTGGCTGATTTTCTGGGTGTCTCTCCCGCCCTTATCTCTGAAGCGGCGAAAAATTTCAGGGGTGTCAAACGAAGGCAGGAAGTTATCGGCGAAAAACGAGGCGTCCTGGTTTTGGATGATTTCGCCCATCATCCTACAGCCGTCCGGGAAACGGTCAGCGCTGTGAAGGACAAATTCACGGACCGTCGGCTAATCGCCGTCTTTGAACCCAGGTCGAACTCGAGCAGACGGAATGTCTTCCAAGCGGCATACGCATCCTCCTTTAACCATGCAGATCTCATTATGATTCCCGAACCCCCTTTGAAAGGAAACATCCCTGAATCGGAAAAATTTTCTTCCCAACGCCTGGTGGAGGATCTTGGCAAGCAGGATCTCAATGCTGTTTATTCCCCGGATACGAGCCGGCTGTTGGAAACCTTGGTAAGGGAGGCCGGTGAGGGGGATGTGATCCTGTTCATGTCCAACGGCGCCTTCGATAATCTGCCCCGGCGTCTCCTGGACCGCCTTTGAAATCCCGGGTTTCTTCCTTCTCCGTTTCTTCCAAACAATCCTCCCGGGAAAAGATAGCGCAAAGATTCCCTGCATGAAGAAAAGCCCCGCGGCAACCGCGGGGCTTTTTCATAAAAAACAATACGTTCCAAAAATACCGTCTAACGGGTCCGACAATCCCCTATTTCTTCTCTATTTTTCCCATCAGTCCTCCCATCCAATCCTTCATTCCGTCTATCAGCGAAGGCCCCTTGATCACCAGCTTGGATTCCGCCGTTTTGTCGGAATCCATACTCACGGCTTTGACTGTATACACGCCTGTGTCGATCGGGGGTTGGGTGATGACAATGGTGGTTTCGCCTTTCTCGTTTGTTCCGGTGGCTGCCCTCAGTAAGACTCCGATTTTAAATGTGAGACCGGAGGGATCATAGCCCGTCCTGCTTTGGATGTTGAATTCACCCTTCTCATCCACCTCACCATCGAAAATGGGGATATCAACGGTTGCGTCTCCTTTCTTGACTCCCAATATCTGAATGAAGACCGAATCTCCCGGGTCAAAGCCCTTCCCTTTGAACACAAACTGCGTGCCCATCACCCTGGCAACCCCGAGTCGGATGGTCTCCGGCTCAACAATCATCTGTGGTCCTTTGACATCGGGATCGAACTCCTTCTGTGCGGTGGCGCACCCCATGACCATAAAGACCGTGAAAACGGATATCCACCCAATAATCATGTAAGACTTCTTGAATAACCATCTTTTTGTGGTTCTCATGTTCAATACCTCCAAAACTACGCCCGCCTTCTTCACCGGCCGGGTTTAGTAGAACCCAAAACTTTTGGCCGGGAAAGCCGGCGAACATCAACTAAGGCGTTTTTACCGTTGATACGCTCTCTTGATCGCCTCTTGGACATCGACGTCGGCGGTCATCCAGTCCGAAAGACGCACCGCGCTTCCGTCTTCCGCACATTTGCCGATGAAAGAAGCTCTCGACCCCTGCCGTTTGTCTGGCCCAAAACTCATCTTCGGCCCAATCCCCTGGAAATCCTTGATGCTCTCCATGGCTTTTACGAAATTCTCCGTGGTAAGGTCTCGTCCACACCTTTCCAGCGCCTCCACCATCGGCTCCACAAAAAGAATGCCGGCATAAAAGAAAATGCCCCAGCGATCTTTGGGCGCAAATTCTTCATGTGCCTTCTTGTATTTTCCCATAAGGGGAAGGTCGGAGTCAGGGAGCTCCCCAAAAGATGCAAATATCACATCCTTGTAGAGTCCCTGAGTGATTTTGAACATAATGGGCGTGTCACTGAGGGTGCTTGTCGTCATCCATTGCGGCTTGAATCCGAGCTTCGCCGCCGTGCCGAGTATGATTGCGCCGTGCTTGGGCAACACCCACATGATCACACAATCGGGCTCGGCGGCCTTGAGCTTCATACAATGAGAACTCAGATCCGTATCCAAAGGTTCCGCGGATACCTCCGCCACCAATTTCATGCCCCGTTTTTCCAAGGCCATTTGAGCGCCGACCAGACCTTCTTTTCCGTAATCATCATTTTGGTAGAAAAAAGCGATTCTCTTCTTGCCCATGGTGTCCAACGCATAGTCTACGAGGATGGCCGCTTCGTCGATGTAAAGGGGATAGGTGCCGAAGAGATATTTGGTGGGAGGATATCCCCAATGGGTGGATCCGGCGGCGGGCCCAACCCATGGCACCTTGTTGTTATGAAGATATTTTTTAACCGCCATGCCGGTTGCGCTCCCGACACCCGAGGCAAACGCAAAGACTTTTTTGTCCTCCAACAGTTCCTTGGCAATCGCTTTGGTGCGTGGGGGCATGTACCCGTCATCCCTCAAAAAATAAGTGATCTTTCGCCCATGGATTCCCCCCTCTGCATTGATCATGTCGAAATAACATCCGGTTCCACGGGCCACTGCACCCCATAGGGCGGCGGGCCCGGTCTGCGGCCCCCACTGACCGATACGGATCTCGGTATCGGTAACACCCCTTTCGGCCAGCGCGACAGAAAATGTTGTCAAAGACAAAACCGCAGCACACGCCAACAGCATAACCAGTCTCTTTTTCCTCATTTCTACCTCCTTCTGATTTTAAGTGAATTTAACTCCTATCCCTTCACCCATCCACCCGGCGCTTTCTGAATCCCAGCAGGAAAACACACATTTCCTTTTTCCGATCGATACAGGCGAAACAGCTGCGTCGCGGCTTCAGCGGCCCAAAGCCAACCCACAAACCAAGATGACTAACGCCGCTTATACATGGCGTCAATCAAATCGGCGAATGCCTCATTGACATATTTTCTCTTCACCTTCATGGTCGGGGTCACTTCCCCATCTTCTTCATAGAGCTTTTTCGGAAGGACCGTGAATTTCTTGATCCGTTCCACCCGGGAAAGGGTTTCGTTTACGGCATCCACTTCGCCCTGGATCAATTTTATGATCTCGGGACTCCGGGTGAGGTCCTTGTAAGTTGAAAACTGAATCTTATTGTCCTGGGCATACTTGACCACGTTGTCTTCATCAATCATGATTAGAGAGCTGATAAACTTCCGTTTATCTCCAATTACCACCGCATCATTGATGTAAGGGCTGAACTTCAGTTTATTTTCGATATACTGCGGTGTGATATTCTTACCGCCCGCCGTGACGATGATATCTTTTTTTCGGTCAGTGATTTTTAGGTAACCGTCTTCATCCAGCTCCCCGACATCACCGGAATAAAGCCACCCATCCTTCAAGGCCTCCTGGGTGGCTTCGGGGTTTTTGTAGTATCCCTTGAACACGCTCGGAGACCGTACCAGAATTTCGCCATCTTCCGCAATCTTGACTTCCGTTCCGGATAGAGGAGGACCTACCTTCCCGAATTTCACCCGTCCCGCCCGCGAAACACACGTGACGCCCGTGCCCTCTGTCTGACCATATCCCTCCATGAGGTTCACCCCGATGGACTGAAAAAAAAGCAACACGTCCGGAGATATAGGCGCCGCGCCGGAATAGGCCAGCCGCATTCGATCGAAACCCAGCCGTTCTTTAAGCTTTCGAAAAACCGCGATATCGGCCATCTGATAAGCGGCTTTTAAGTAAAACGGGACGGGCTTGAATGCCATATTCAGCGTGGCCCGCTGCTTTCCTATTTTCAGTGCCAGGCCGAAAACAAGTCTCTTGAACCATGTCGCATCGGACATTCGGATATACACCGCCGAGAGATATTTTTCCCAGATTCGAGGCACCGCATACCCCACGGTGGGGGATATTTCTCTCATATTGTCGGTGACGGTATCCAGGTTCTCAATGAAATTCACCGTGTAACCGTGCGTAATTTGGCCGAACACGGAGAAGAGCTGTTCGAATACGTGACAGAGCGGAAGAAATGACATCACCTCGTCTCTGTCTTGCATGGGGTTATCATGGGTGATGGCCCGCCCCATCCACGTCATATTCCGGTGGGTCAGCATGGCTCCCTTGGGGGGGCCTGTCGTCCCTGACGTGTAGATAAGCATCGAAACATCTTCCGCTTGAACTGCATCCATCCGTTTTTCGATAAGCTCCGGTTCTCGATCGAGGACCGCTTTCCCTCGACTCAGTAACTCCTCATAGGTCATCACCATGGGATCATTGAAGTCCCGGAGGCCCTCCAAATCCCAAACGATGACCTTCTTCAGAAGGGGGACATTATCCCTAAAATGGAGCCACTTATCCAGCTGCTCCTCGTTCTCCACAAAAAAGAATTTGGACTCCGAGTTTTCAATTACATATTCCACCTGAGGCCATGCGTTGGTGGAGTATACGCCGACCGCCACCCCGCCTGCACACTGAATACCCAGGTCTATGATCACCCATTCCGGGCAGTTGTCTCCAATAATGGATACGCAATCTCCTTTCACAAGGCCCATGGATATGAGTGCAGATCCCACATATCGGGAATAATTGTAATAGTCACGCCAGGAAATATCCTGCCAAAGGCCATATACCTTCTGACGCAGCGCCACGCGGTCGTCATATCTTTGGGCAGTCTCCCTGAAAACCTTTGGAACCGTCTCAAGTGTCATTTTCGGTTAATCACCACCTCGTTTTCCTCACCTTTGATTCGTCCTATCTCCACCGCTTTTTTCTCTTCCAGCGTTGGTATCCCTTTGCAGACTCCTCCGACCTCATGCCCAAATAGAACTCCTTCACATCCTTGTCTTCCAACAAATCCCTTGACTTGCCCTTCATCACAAAACGACCATTTTCCAGTATCAGCCCTGTGTCAGAGATCTTGAGGGCCATGCGCGCATTCTGCTCGACCAGCATGATGGTAACCCCCGCCCCATTGATTCGCCGGATTATCTGAAAGATCTCCCGGACCAACAGGGGGGAAAGTCCCAATGACGGCTCATCCAGGAAAAGGAGTTTCGGCCGATTCATCAAGGCCCGGGCGATGGCGAGCATCTGCTGTTCGCCCCCGGAGAGTGTCCCCGCCCATTGGCCCTGTCTCTGTGCGAGGACCGGGAAATACCCGTAGATTTGTTCGAAATCCCTTCGAATCCCCTCGCGGTCCCTTCGGATGTAGGCACCCATAAGGAGATTCTCCTTCACATTGAGTTCCTCGAAAACCTCCCGGCCCTCCGGAACATACGAGAGTCCCATCCTCACGATGACTTCAGGGTCCTTGCCATCGATTCTTTTTCCCAAAAACTCTATCGTGCCCTTGTCTGGTTGATCATCCAACAGGCCCATCACGGTCTTGAGCAGGGTCGATTTTCCCGATCCGTTATTTCCGAGGATGGCAGTGATGGTTCCTTCATCCACGGTGAGGGAAACGCCCCGCAACGCGTAAATCAAGGTATAGAACGTTTCTATATTCTTTATGTCAAGCAGCGTGTTCAAGCGCTTCATCCTCCCCCAGGTAGGCTTTTAGAACATCCGGGTGCTGCTGTACCTCTTGAGGACCTCCCTCAGTGATCGGTTTCCCGAAATTGATTACGAGGATGCGATCTGATATATCCATGACCATCCGCATATCATGTTCAATCAGCAGGATGGTGATCCCAAGTTCATCTTGGATGTCCTTGATCCAGAATATCAAGTCTTGCCTTTCCTCTGAGTTCATGCCTGCAGAAGGCTCGTCAAGGAGCAGGAGTTCGGGCTCCAGCGCCAAGGCCCGCCCCAATTCAATCAATTTTTGCATCCCGTAGGGAAGACCCCCCACAAATTGATTTCTGGACGACTGCAGGTCGAGCAGATCGATGATTCGTTCCACGCGTTCCCTGTGCCGTATCTCTTCTTGCGCCGCCTTGGAGCCCTTTCTAAAGAAAGTGGCCCCGCTCCAGACACCGGTTTTCATGTGGATATGGCGGCCGAGCATCAAGTTCTCCATCGTGGTCATCCTGGAAAAAAGCTCGATATTCTGAAACGTCCTGGCAATGCCCTTCTGCGCAATCTTGTGGGGTTTGTAATTCGTTATATCTTCACCCTTAAAGATAATTCGACCCGAGTCGGGTCGATAAAGACCGCTAATACAGTTAAAAATGGTTGTTTTACCGGCACCATTGGGGCCAATGATTGAAAACACGGTTCCGGGCGTCACGTCTAAGCTGACCCTGTCGACCGCTGTCAGGCCTCCGAAACTTATGCTCAGATTTTCTATTGAAAAAAACGCCTTCACACGCTCACCTCGAAAAAAAACCGACGGAAGATTCCGTCTAAACCTTCCTCACATAATGTCTGGCAAAAAGACCGCTCGGCTTAAAACAGAGTACCACCACGATCACCATGAATGCGACAATGGACTTGAATTCAAGGGACACGTAGCCTCCAAAGAGGTTTTCGATTACCCCCAGGATGTACCCGCCGATCGCGGCCCCGACCAATGTGGTCATCCCGCCCAGGACCGCTGCCGCAAAGCCCTTCACGAGTGGATCGAGCATCAAGTTGGGATCCAAGGTTGCGATGGGCGCCAGCAGCATCCCGGCCACGGCTCCGATGATTGAGCTCATGGCCCAGGTGATCGCAAGAATTCTGTTGGTCCGGATTCCATTAATCCGGGCGGCCACCGCATTTTGCTGGGTCGCTTTCATGGCAATACCCACCTTGGTGTACTTGAAAAAGAGAAACAGCATAAACATCAATAGGAGCGCAATAAGAAGTGTGGCAATGTTCAGATAACTCAATACGGCGGGCCCGAGATGGACGATATCAAAGTCGGAGATCGGAAAGGGAAGACTCCGCTGATCCGCGCCCCATTTCCAACTCGCCAGGCCGTAGATTATCATCTGAAACCCCAGTGTAATGAGAATAAGGCTCAAAATGTTGGGATCTTTGGCTCTCCGCAAAAATACGAATTCCAAGAACACCCCGAGAAAAGCCGCGAAGACGAGCGCCCCGACAAAGGAAATCGCGTAAGAATACTCATGAGATACCAGGAGTGTATAGGCAACAAAGGTTGAAATCATGGCCATCTCCCCTTGCCCGAAATTGGGAACCTCTGAAGCCTTGTAAATGATAACCATGGCGAGGGCGATCAGTGCATACAGGCTCCCAAAAGACAGCCCGCTGACCAAAAGCTGGAAAAACATGGAATTCAAATCCTTTCCGCTGAATTGTCGAAATGAAAAAGCTTCAATTTCAAGCGTCGTTTGGAACCTAAGAGAAAGACAGATTCAAAATTTAAGCACACACGCATCGTCTCAATAAGTTTCGGGTTCATCGCAACCTGTTGAGAGGTTGCGTCCGGACTCTAAATACAGGCCGATATCTTTTCTAAAAGGGCCAGGTCTTCCAGTAGATTTTTGTCCGAATCCAGAAACCATAAAGACCCAGCGGTTCAAACACCACAAGCAGAACGATGATAAGGCCGAAAGCAATGCTTGACACATTGGGAAGGCCCGTCACGTTCATCCATCGCTCTGAAAACGACAGCAACAATGTCCCGAGGTAGGGAAACTCCTGCACCTTGTCCAGGGTCAACATCAGCCAGGTCATCACCATGCCGCCCATGATGGAACCTAAGATGGAACCCAGCCCGCCGACAATCACAAATGCGAGAAAATAGATAGACAGGATAAAGTTAAACGTGCTTGGATTAATGAAGCCGAGCAGAAAAGCAAACAGCCCCCCGGCAATTCCCGCATAAAAGGCACTGATCGCAAAGGCAAGGGTCTTGTAAAACGTCAAGTTCACTCCCATGGTCTCGGCAGCGATATCACTATCCCGTATCGCGATGAAAGCCCTCCCTACCCGCGTTTTAACCAAATTCCGTGCCGCCAAGGTCAAAACAAATGTGATGGGAATGATGATGAAGTACAGCTGCGTGTCGCCGGCGAGAATGAATGACCCAAACGGTGCAAAAAGATCGAGCGGCGGAGTTTCAAGACCCATCCTTCCACCAAAAACCTGCCAGCGCCCGATTAACTGTGTGATGGCCATACCAAACCCTAAGGTGGCAATGGCAAGATAGGGCCCCTCTAACCGCAAAGCCGGTAAGCCCAAAATAAAGCCGAAAAGCGCCGCGATGAAAGCTCCCATCAGAAGCGCAATCAGAAAGGGAAGGTGCAGCGTGGTCATGCCGAGGACGGTACCATAGGCCCCAATGGCAAAAAAACCTGCATGCCCGAGGGATATCTGACCGGTATAGCCCACCAGGATATTGAGACCTACGGTGACGATCACGTGAATGGCCATATAGTTGGCCATGTAAACGAAATAAGATGACCCTGTCAGTACGGGGATCAAAAAAGGGAAAATCACCAGGAAGGCAATCAGCGTCAGAAACCAGAACCGGAGGACCTTACTGTCCAGCAGTTGAATATCTTCGTAGTAATTCCGCTTCATGTCCATGGTCTGATTTTCCTCTTCGGGTCAAAAGGGTCCGTCTTGGGAAACGAGATAGTACCGACTCAGGACCACCAAAAAAGCGATGTAATCTAAGACCCTTTTACAGATTTATTAACTAACTTATTGTAATATATCTGTGTTTCCTCCAGTAGCGGAGATCTCTTCCCCATCATGTTTACCTGCATAATTTTGAAATTGATTCGTTTGATCTGACGATATTTTTCTTTTTCATCGGGGATGCTCTCGAGCATGTCTTCCATCTGCCTGATTTCTTTTTTCAGCTCGAGTTCGGGCGGCAGGCAATTTGCATTTTTCAAAATCTTGTACGCCAATCGGAGATCCTCAGGAACTTGGCTGTCATCCTCCAGGCAAAGCGGTTTTCCTTTGCCCGGTAAATCGTCAAATTCACCCTGCATTTGCGCTTCCTGAATACGTCTCTCTATGATCTTATGAAAACCGAACACAACGGCACCTGTGCATTCAAATAGGTCTTTATTATACCATAAGCTTTCCCATTTCAACCCCAATAAATATGACACTTGACAAGGTGGGGACGATCCGATATTGCCACATGAAAGTCCAAAGGTATGAATATAACGCATTGAAATGGCGGGTAAGGGACCGTTTAAATCGCTTTCAGAGGCCGAAAAGCCTTCCCGGTGACCGGGCATAGGGTTTGAATCCGCCGACTGAACATGGTTGACGATCTGGACAAAAAAGTGATCCGTCTCATCCAAGGGGATCTTCCCCTTGACCTGAAGCCGTTTGCCGTTCTGGCCGAGGAAATCGGCATCCCTGAGGACCGGCTCATCCATCGAATTATTGAGTTAAAAAACCAGGGCGTTATCAGACGGTTCGGCGCCACCTTGCGCCATCAGGAGGCGGGATTTCGTTCAAACGCCATGATTGCGTGGCGGGTGCCGCTTCAACGCATCGATGACGTCGGAAAAGTCCTCTCCGAATTTCGAGAGGTCACCCACTGTTACCAGCGAAAACCCCAAAGAGATTGGCCCTACAATCTTTACAGCATGGTCCATGGAAGCAGTCGGGATCAATGCCGTCAACTCGCAGAGCGGATGTCCCAATCAGTGGGCATCCATGATTATATGCTGCTGTTTAGCGAAAAGGAGTTTAGAAAAACAAGCATGGAATATTTCTGAGAAACAAAAAAGTCCAAAAGGCTTTTCACTCTATTCCGACGACTTTTCGCTCACTTTAGGGAAAAATCTGTTGACTTTCTCTGAACGGTTGTGTTACAGACTACCAACTTTTTGTCCGGACGGCTGCATATATTGGTCTTGTCAGTTTGAATGGATGAAGATCTTAAAAAGACCATTAAGTCCTTAGGCTTTATAAGCACCGTCGGCATTACGATGGCTCTTTCGATTGCTATGGGGGCTTTTATCGGTCATTACCTCGATAGATGTTTTAATACCAAACCCTGGCTATCGCTCCTATTCCTTGGCTTTGGTATTGCGGCGGCCTTCAAGAATCTCCATATCCTGTATAAGAAAACCAAAGACCTCTGAGTCTGCATTGCTGAATGGACTGGGAAAACATCTTTAGAAATCTAAAAGCGCTGAACTGGCTGATCCTCTTCGTGCTCGCTTCACTGAGTTTTTTCTGGATGGCCGAGCCCTTTACGACCGGCATTATCCTCGGAGGATTCATCATTATCGCAAATTTTCGTGTGCTTCAGCACACCATTTGTCGGGGGTTTGCCTCTGACAGGATGTCGGCGGTAAAAAAGGCATCCATCATCGCCAAATACTACCTTCGACTTCTGGCGATGGCCGTTCTCATCTATTTTTTGATTTCAAGGCATTGGGTGCACCCCGTAGGCTTCGTCATTGGGCTTTCGATCGTGGTGATCAGCATCGTCAGCCTCGGGATTCACATGAGTTTAAAAACATCATCTTGCGACGTCACATAAGCCATGGGCTATCACTTTTACTATTTGAATGAAATCCTGGCAGTGATGGGGTTGGAACATTTTGCCCACGAGCATACGCATGTCATCCATTCGTGGCTGATCATGTTCATCATGATTGTCAGCGCCTTCCTTTTTACGAGGGGCGTCAAGCTTCTCCCCAGGAAGGGACAAAATGTCTTTGAGGTCATTGTTGACGGGCTCGAACGATTCATCATCGATATCACAGGGCCTGAAGGCAGATTTTTCTTCCCCTTTATTGCGACGATTTTTCTATACATTCTTATTTGTAACTTAATCGGATTGGTGCCCGGTTTTTTTTCGCCCACAGCCAACCTAAACACGACGTTGTCCCTGGCAGCGTGCACATTCGTTTACACACACATTATCGGAATCAAATTTCACGGCAAGAAATACGTCAGGCATTTTCTCGGACCGGTTTGGTGGCTGATTCCGGTGATGCTTCCGATTGAAATCATCGGCCATCTCGCGCGTGTCATGTCCCTGAGCATCCGACTCTTCGGAAATATATTCGGAAAAGAAACGGTTCTCGGCATCCTCTTTATGCTCGCAGGTCTCTATCTGGTGCCGCTGCCTATACTCTTCCTGGGCATCCTGGTGAGTTTGATTCAGGCCATGGTCTTCATGCTGCTTTCCACTCTTTATTTCGCCGGTGCCATGGAAGAGGCCCACTGATTGCGGATGGATATTCCGGGGATATTTAAGGATGAAACGCATGAAACAATTTTTGAGAAAATTCACAAAATATAGAAGGAGGAAACAAGTGAGCATGACAAAGAAAATCTTAACGGGGATCCTCACGGCGACACTGGTTTTGGGAATGGTTTCAATGGCGCTGGCCGCAGACGGATCAGCTCAAGCAGTGGGCTTGTGGATATTTTTCGGAATCGCAATTTCCTGCGGTTTCGGGATCGCGATCGCCGCATGGGGAACCGCGCTCGCCATGGGCAATGCCATTACCGCCGCCCTCACGGGAACGGCCAGAAACCCGGAGGCGGGTGGAAAAATCATGACCACGATGATTATCGGGCTGGCCCTCATCGAGTCTCTTTGTATTTACGCCCTGGTGATCTGCTTTATCATGGTGTTTAAAATTCCCGACCTGACAAATATGCTGGAGGTCATCGTGAAGTCCTTCGGGAGCTAGATCTCTTTCCAAAAGGAGGGTCTGAGCTTTAACCGGCTGAAGACCCTCTCTTTTTGTTCTATTATGTGCAAAATTTCACAATTCTTTTGGGTTGTGTTTTGCACGCATCTCTTTGCTTCTTCGGCGGCGACAGGTGGATCCATGCGCAAAGGGCTGAAAATACCTGAACCCACGATAGAACGCCTTGCGGTGTATTCCCGCCCGCTTGAGACCTTGCTGGAAGGGGGCACGCTCCTCGTTTCATCCGAACGGCTTGCTCAGTCTTGCGGGGTGACTTCCGCACAGGTGAGAAAAGACCTTGCATACTTCGGTGAATTCGGCGTTCGAGGTGTCGGCTATGATGTCGGGGACCTGCTGGAGGAGATTAAGAAAATACTGGCTACGGACCGGGAATGGACCCTGTGCATCGTGGGTATGGGTAATTTGGGCAGTGCGCTGGTCGAAAACGAAAACTTTAGAGCGAGGGGCTACAAATTTGTGGCCGCCTTCGATTCAGATCCAAAAAAAATCGGGAAAAAACTCCCTTGCGGACTGGCGATCGAATCAACCGATCAGCTCAGGGAAACTGTCCGGGCCCGTCACGTTGAGATCGGAGTCATTACGACGCCCCGCACAGCGGCTCAGCGAATTGCGGAATTGCTCATGGACGCCGGCGTAAAGGCCCTCCTCAATTTCGCTCCCGTTCAGATAAGGACCCGTAAACCGTGTGTGGTAGAAAACGTGGACTTTACCGTGAAACTTGAAAACCTTGTGTATCACCTCGGAAAGATTCCTTAGGCAGGAGTTTTCTCAGGAAATGCCCGGTATAGGAAGCTTCGATTGTTGCGATCTCTTCCGGTGTTCCCGTTGCGACAACATAGCCGCCCTTATCTCCTCCCTCCGGACCTAGATCGATAACATGGTCCGCGGTTTTAATCACATCCAAATTGTGCTCGATCACCACGACGGTGTTCTCTCGTTCTACCAAATAGTTCAGAACTTCAAGCAGTTTCCGAATATCTTCAAAATGGAGTCCCGTTGTCGGTTCGTCGAGGAGGTAGAGCGTTCTTCCCGTGTGTTTCCTACTCAGTTCCTTCGACAGTTTTACGCGTTGCGCCTCGCCGCCTGAAAGCGTCGTCGCAGGCTGCCCCAGATTGATATAGCCAAGCCCGACATCGACGAAGGTCTCCAGTTTATTCTTGATCACCGGAATACTCTCAAAAAAGGAAAAAGCCTGATTCACCGTCATATTCAGGATATCGGCGATGGTATACCCTTTGTACTTTATCTCCAACGTATCGCGATTGTACCGCAGACCTTTACATCCCTCACATGTAACGTAGACATCGGGAAGAAAGTGCATTTCTATCTTGATGATCCCGTCGCCTTTGCAGGACTCACATCGTCCTCCTTTCACGTTAAAACTGAACCTTCCGGGCTTGTATCCCCTCGCTCTGGATTCGGGCAGCATGGAGAAGAGTTCGCGGATATGTGTGAAAGCGCCCGTATACGTGGCGGGATTGGACCGGGGTGTTCTTCCAATCGGACTTTGGTCGATATTTACCACCTTGTCAATGTAACCGATACCTTGAATGGATTTTACCTTCCCCGCATTGAACCTGGAACGATACAGCTTCCGGCTCAGGGCGGGATAGAGGATCCCATTGATTAAACTACTCTTCCCGGACCCGGAAACCCCCGTTATACAGGTGAAGGTGCCCAAGGGAATTTCCACGTAAATCTCTTTCAAATTGTTTTCTTTCGCGCCCTCAATCACGATTGCTTTCCGGTTCCCGCGACGCCTCGACTTGGGCACGGGGATGCGGCGACGACCGCTCAAATACTGACCGGTCAAGGACCGACTGTCTTGGAGCAGTGCCTCCGGTGATCCCTGAAAAACCAAGTGCCCCCCCTTCACGCCGGCTCCAGGTCCCATATCGATGACATGATCCGCCGCCAAAATGGTCTCCGCATCATGTTCAACCACCACGACGGTATTTCCCTGATCCCTCAGATTTCTCAAATTTTTCAAGAGCCGCAGGTTATCCCGCTGGTGGAGTCCGATGCTCGGCTCGTCCAAAACATAAAGAACGCCGGCCAATCCTGAGCTGATCTGAGTAGCAAGCCGGATCCGTTGATCTTCGCCGCCTGAGAGTGTCCCGGACGACCGATCGAGGGTAAGATAGTCCAGCCCGACGCTCTTCAGGAATCCAAGCCGGTCTCTGATCTCTTTGAGTACTCTTTCGGCAATGACCTTTTGCCGGGGTTCCAACTCTAACCGCTCAAAAAACTCACACGCCTTTTCAATGGAGAAACCTGTAATCTCATAAATTGCTTTTCCGCCCACCCGAACGGCCATACTTATGGGTTTCAGCCTTGCTCCCCCGCATGCCGGACACGGCCTGATACTCATGTAATGCTCAATTTCTTCTCGAATCTGATAGGAATCCGTTTCGCGGTAACGTCTCTCGAGATTCCGTGTAACCCCCTCAAAAGGCCGTTTATAATAATGGCGCCGATCGTCCTGCTCAAAATAGAACTTGATCTCTTCATCTCCCGAGCCGTACAAAAAGACCTCTTGAACGCGTTTTGGAAGCTCGCCGAATGGCGCGTAGATGTCAACATCGTAATGCCTGCAGAGGGAATCGAGCATTTGGTGAAAATAAGCCGAGTTCCGCTTGGACCACGGGGCGATGGCCCCTTCTCGCAAGGAAAACTCCGGATTCGGAATAATGAGTTCCGGGTCAAAGTATCGCTTTGTTCCGAGCCCGCTGCATTCCCCGCACGCACCTTGTGGATTATTGAAGGAAAACATCTGCGGCGTGAGCTCCGGAATACTGATTCCGCATCCGGGACACGCCGCCTTCCGGCTGAAGAAAACCTCCCCTGATCCGTTGACATCAACCACAGCCTTGCCGTCTGAAAGTGACAAGGTAAGTTCCAGTGAATCGGTGAGCCGCCGCCGGATCTCCGGCTTCACAATCAATCGGTCCAGCACCACGCTGATGGAATGTTTGCGACCCTTGTCCAATTGGACATCTTCGTCCAGGAGTCGGATCTCTCCATCTATTTTGACCCGTGTGAAGCCGTCCTTACGTAGACCTCGGAGCAGCCGCGAGTGCGCCCCGCCCCGCCCCTCGATCACAGGCGCAAGAATCTGAATCCGGGTCCCCGCTTCCAATTCCAGAATTTGATCTACGATCTGCTGCGTTGTCTGGGAACTGATCTTCACGTCACAATTGGGACAATAGGGCTGCCCAACCCTGGCAAACAGGAGCCGCAGGTAATCATGTATTTCGGTTACAGTTCCGACAGTGGATCGCGGGTTTCGGCTCGAGCTGCGTTGCTCGATGGCGATGGCGGGAGACAACCCTTCAATGGAATCCACATCGGGTTTATCCAGTTGTTCCAAGAACTGCCGTGCATAGGCCGAGAGTGATTCGACATATCGCCGTTGGCCTTCCGCATAAACGGTATCGAAAGCGAGAGAGGATTTGCCGGAACCCGACAATCCGGTAACGACGATGAACTCATTTCTCGGAATATCCAGCGAAATGTTCTTTAGATTATGTTGTCTCGCTCCCCTTATCTTAATGTGATTCGTCGACATATTCACTTTCAGCCGTTTTACCGCGCCGCTTTCAGCTTCTCTCTGTTTCTCGCCATCATAGCCGCCGTTGTGATCGCGGCCTTGAGGCTGGACGGATCGCCCTGCCCGGTTCCTGCGATATCGTAAGCGGTCCCATGATCCACGGATGTCCGGATGATGGGAAGCCCCAAAGTCACATTCACGGCATCAGAAAAATGCACAAGTTTTAAGGGAATAAGTCCTTGGTCGTGATACATGGCGATCACGGCTTCGAATTGACCGGAGACCGCCCGATGAAACAGTGTGTCCGCCGGTAAGGGTCCCACCACCGAGTATCCCTCATCTCTGGCCATACGAATCGCAGGGCTGATCACCTCCTGCTCTTCAGATCCGAACAGTCCCGACTCACCGGCATGAGGATTCAAGGCCGCAACAGCCAGACGAGGGCTTTCGAACCCAAAGTCTTCCCGAAGGGCTTTTGCGGTTACGGCAATCGTTTTGCGAATCTTCCCGCAATTCAAAAGTGCGGGGACATCTTTCAATGCACAATGGATCGTGACCAGCGCGACCCGCAGTGTTGTCCCGGCGAGCATCATCACATAGTCATCGGTGTCTAAAAGGTCGGAAATCAATTCGGTGTGACCATCATAGTGGTATCCTGCTTGATGCATGAGAATTTTGCTGATCGGGCACGTCACCATCGCCTTCAATTCGTTCCTGCGGGTCATTTCTACGGCTTTCACAACAGCCTGTATCATCGCTTTGCCGCCCGCGACGGTAGGCTTTCCGGGTAACAGATCCGCTTCATTCAACGTTGAAATGGGCATAAGATCGATCTTGCCGCGGGCACCCGGAAGTTCGGGGAGCCCGGTTAGAATATTCAGCGAGATTCGGGGCGAAAATTTATGAATGGCGGCAAAAAGAACCCCCGGGTCTCCCAAAACTACGGGCCGACACATCTCATAGATGGTTTGATCACCCAATGCCTTCACGATGATTTCCGGCCCGATACCGGCCGGATCGCCCATGGTAATGCCGATAGGAGGTAACCCGTTCATATTCTAAATCCCAAAATACCCGTTTAATTTAGATTATCCCGCCTCATGAAGAGCCTGTCAACGACGATCAACAGCCCATCATGTAACGAAGGCATCGCCTCCATTTTGCTTGGGTTTGATGCGAAGAAGACCATTCCCGTGACAAGCGGTGACTGAAAAAAAGCGGTGGATGAGACGGAAATCTAAGGAACTCAACGCATGAGACTGGGCAAAAACAGTGCGATCTGTGGAAACAAGAGTAAAATTAGATTGCAGAAAAGCAGGGCCAGAAGCATGGGGAAAACCCCCTTAAAGATGACTTCTAAGGGGACATCCTTGGCCACGCCATACACGACATAAACATTTACACCGACCGGGGGGGTGATCACCCCCATCTCTGTAATCAGCACAATCACCACGCCAAACCAGATCGGATCAAAGCCGAGCGTCTCGGCCACCGGATAAAAGATGGGGATGGTCAGCATAATCATGGCGAGGGCGTCCATGAAGCAGCCCCCGAAAAGATAGACCAGGATGATCACCCCCATGATCGCGGAGCGATGCAGGGGAAGCGAGCTCACCCATCCGGCAAGGTCGTAGGGAACTCGAGTGATCGCCATGAAATGGCCGAAAATCGTGGCACCGGTAACAATCACCATGACCATACAACTGATTCGGGTCGTGTCGGCCAGGGATTGGACGAACCCGCGCCACGTGAGCTGTCCTCTGAGAATGGCGATGAGCAGTGTAAAAAAGGCGCCTGCAGCCGCGGCCTCCGTAGGCGTAAAAATGCCGAAAAATATGCCTCCCATCACCATCGCGAACAGTAACAGCGTCTCCAGGACACCGACAAAGGACCTGAATTTTTCTTTCAAACTGGTTTTGGGACCCGGGGGGGCAAGCGAAGGGTTTTTCATGACCTGCAGGTGTATGGTCAGCAGAAACAGGCAGGACAGCAGGATGCCCGGGAGAATTCCGGCTGCGAAAAGTTTGCCGATGGATTGCTCCGTCAGAATGCCATAAACAATAAAAATAACGCTCGGCGGAATAAGGATGCCCAGGCTTCCCGCTGCGGCAACGGTGCCCGTTGCCAAGCTCATGTCATAATTATACCGTCGCATCTCCGGAAGGGTTACGGTCGCCATGGTAGCCGCCGTGGCGTTCGTCGATCCGGAAATGGCGGAAAACCCGGCGCAAGCCCCCACGGTGGCCATGGCAAGACCTCCCCGCCGGTGCCCCAGCAGCACATAGGCGGAATCATACAGTCGTCTGCTGATGCCCGAATGGAAAGCGATCTGGCCCATAAATACAAAGAGAGGGATCACGGTCAAGCCATAGGAGGAAAATACATCCCAGACATCTCGCACCAACAGGCTCAGACCTGCCTCAAGGTTCACCACATAACTGAACCCTAAGAATCCCAGAAAACCCATGACAAAACCGACGGGCATCTGGGAAAACAGAAGAATGACCAGAATGACTATCCCGATGATCCCGATGGTTGTCAGACTCATTTCCCATGCACCTTCATCAGGTTATTGAAAATATCCGAAAGCAATACCAGGCAGACCGCTACCGCCGAAAAGCCGATTCCGTAGACGAAGGGATAAAAAGGAAGTTGTAAGGTAAGCGAAACCTCTCCCGTAACATGAAGACTATTTGCATACAGTACGGATCGCCATGCGATGAGCGCAAAAAGGATGAATCCAAAGGTCCCGGTGAGCATATCAATAAGCCCCTGCATTCGTTGCGGCAAAAGACGAACAAGCAAACTGACCGCCACATGACCCTTTTGAACGGTCGTGTGAGCCATTGCAAAAGCCACCGCCATAGCGCCGAGGAAGCAGACGAGCTCATAGGTGCCGGGAATGGGTCTGCGCAAAAACCGGAGTACGATATCTGCACACGTCAGAAGCATCATGAGCACGATGGCAATCCCGGCTATAAGATACAGCCCTTTGGCCAATTCGTTGGAGACTCTTTCCAGCATACGCATGGTTCAATACGGGGGAGTTGGAGGGTCACCCCCAATCCTTCAGCAGGGTGACCCCACGTAGTTTGGGGCTTATTTCGAATACTTTTTGATCAGGTTTTGCACTTTTTCTACATACATGGCGCCATTCGGTGTGTTGGCAGCATAATCCGCCAACACCGGTTCAACCGCTTTACGCCACCTGGCGCTCTCCGCATCCGACAGGCTGATCAATTCATTGCCCAGTTTCCGTGTGAAGTTTCGGGCTTCCTCATCGGTGACATCCCACGTCTGGCCATGGACAAGGACCCAACTTTCACTCAAATCATCAATGACCTTTTTCACATCGGCGGGAAGGGAGTCCCACTTTGCCTTGTTCATCACGACGAACATAGCGGTGGTGTATCCCACGCTGAAGCATTCGGTGGTGTATTTGATGACTTCTCCATGCTTCCATCCCTTGAGGACTTCTATGGGGCTGAGGGTGCCTTCCACCACACCTTTCTGGAGAGCCTCATACGTCTCACCCTGGGCCATCGCAACCGGCACTCCCCCAAGCGCCTCAACCACCTTGGCGCTGAGTCCTGTGGCCCGGATTTTCATCCCCTTGAGGTCTTCCAGGGTCCGGACCGGTTTCTTGGTGTGAAGAAGTCCCGGGCCGTGGGCATGCACATACAGCACCTTGACGTCCTGGAGTTCCTGGGGGTTCACAGATTTTGCAAATGCGTTGGCGACTCGGGTGGCCACGGTCCCGTTCGGATACCCCATCGGTAGATCCACAGCGGCCATGACCGGAAAACGACCTCTGGTATAGGCGAAACAGGAATTCCCCAAGTCGGAGATACCCTTGACCACCCCGTCATAACACTGGGGTGCTTTGGTGAGCGTTCCGCCGGGAAATGTCGTGATCTGCACTTGTCCGTCCGTACGTTTTTCGATTTCTTGGGCAAAGTCCATGGCGGCGACTGCTTGTCCATGGGTGGGGGGGAAAAAAATGCTAAAGGTGAGTTTGATGGGGGCGGCATCCGCGCTGAAAGCGCCGATGCTCATGAAGCCGACTCCAATCAAGGCGACCAAAAAAAACAGGGAAACTTTTTTCTTCATGTGGACATCCTCCTTGTTAAAGGGTGAATCCAAAATCCGTCAGAACCTTGAGCCTTATCGATTATCTCATTTCACCTCCTTTCATTAGATGTCGAGGTCAATGGCTTGGAACATATCGGGCGTCGGATACCGACAAAAGAAACAGCGTGTTACCTACTGGATAAAGTAGCTATAAAATAACTACATTGTATCACTTTTTTACCGAATACCTCCGGCCCTGTCAAGACATTTTTCCCTCTTCTCTAAAAAGCCTCGCGTCTTGTGAGTGATCCCGAACCAGATAGCCCCGGACGATTTTTTGTTGCACTCAAATCAGGAATCTGCATAGTAACATGAAAACGCTCAGTGGAGGAAAAAATGTCAGGCAAGCCCAGAGAAATCAGGATTGAATTCCCCAAAGAGCTGATCGCGGGGGTGTACTCAAACAATATGATGGTATCTCACACACGAGAGGAATTCATTATGGATTTCTTGATGGTTTCTCCCCCCGCAGGTGCCGTGACCGCGAGGCTGATTGTCAGTCCCGGACATGTCAAGCGTATTATCAAGGCCCTTCAGGATAACATTTCGAAATACGAGCAGAGATTCGGAAACATTCACACATCCGAGGAGCCCGAAGGGAAGATAACCTTGCAATAGATGCCGGACGGGTCATCCCCTGATCTGCTGAAACATGCAAAACGCTAAGTGCCCGGGAAATGCTCAACCGGTCGGACGAACAAAAATCTTCGTAAACCCAAGGACACGCCGGGTGCGGCATCAATCTCAACATGCTGAGTTGCGAAAACGGCCGGCGAAGGATTGGCATGGAATTTTGTGATCTCAACTGCGATTACGCAGAATGGCCCCGGGATGAATCACTGGACGGATCCGCAAGTTGCAGAACTTTCCAAGCTATTTACTGCAAGAAAAAGAATCGTCACGTTCACAAAAACATGCCCTGCCATGAAAAATCCGGAAAAAAGCAAAACGCCGCCCAAGCGAAAGAAGGGGGGGGAATTGAACAGGAAAAGTTCAAATAGAATCGGGGGGGTCACCCGGCATAAAAACATGACGCGCAAGATATTCGCGAATGGCCCCATCATAGCGGTGCGTTAATCCAAACACTTTTCTCGCCAAGCGAAACCGGGTTTCCAGGCTGGTTTCACCCCCTGTTGCCTCCATCTCTTTCAAGACAACACCATAGTCGGCGGGATCTACAAGGACCGTTACATACTTGAAGTTCTTGGCGGAGGATCGCAGCATGGAGGGACCGCCGATGTCGATATTCTCGATCGCTTCCTCCAGGGTCACTTCCTCCTTGGCGACGGTTTTTTCAAACTGGTAGAGATTGACAACCACCATGTCAATCGGCTGAATCCCGTGTCTCTTCATCATTCGCACATGCTCAGCATTGTCACGAAGCCCCAAAAGCCCTCCGTGAACCTTGGGGTGAAGGGTTTTGACCCGACCGTCCATCATCTCGGGAAACCCTGTGTATTCGGAAATCTCTGTTACCGATATACCTCCGCCGCGAAGCGCATTTGCGGTCCCTCCCGTCGATAAAATCTCAATGCCGAATTTGGAAAGGGACTTTGCGAAATCTACGATACCGGTTTTATCCGTCACACTGATAATTGCCCGCTTGATCTTACCCATTTAAGGTCCTCCCGGATCAAACCGATATTGGAGGCATCTCCAATATTTCATCCCCTGTCAGAGCGCTGGATGGATCCGAAATATCAGTTTTCCTTCTCTTCATCCGTCTGTGGAACCGGTACTTTGAAAAATTCAATCCCTTCGTCTTTCAAGGTCTTTTCTTCTTCTTCGGTGGCCGACCCTCGAATGTTTCTTTTTTCCGCTACCCCATAGTGCATCTTCAGAGCCTCCGCAGGAAATCGCTGGCCGACATCTTCAAAATTGTGCCGGATATATTCTACGACCTCCTTCGCAAGTCTTCTGTAATCGATGGTACCCGGGACGGACTGATTTTCAGGATGTAATCTCTTTACCGCGATCGGAGACATGACCCGTTTGATGTCGCTGTCATCGCAGGAAGGGCATCGCACCAAACGCTTGCGATTCTGTTCTTCGAAGGCATCGAGGCTATCAAACCAACCTTCGAATTTATGTCCGGAGGAACACTCCAGATCAAAAACAATCATCTTGAAATTTATCCTCCATTTAAACGGATCGGTTCCAGGTTCAAAGTTCAAAGTTCAGGGTTCAGCGCCGCCTCTGGCCGCCGAAACGGCCGGTTTGATCAAAAGTCTGACTCCAGCATTGCGGAGTCAGATACGAGAGGTTATGACCGCTTGAACTTGCATTCAATACGCTTTTCCCTCAACAGCCGCACGAACATATGCCCTACAAACCCGGCCTTGTCACCTTTCAGAGTAAAGCACGGCCAGTATCTTTGTATGCTTGTCGCCGCGGCACTTTACCAGGTGAGGAACCGTCGAATCGTAGTATATCGCGTCT
>JAWOGN010000268.1:0-3175 GCA_046496815.1 Desulfatiglandaceae bacterium | reverse complement strand
AGTATCCAGAAAAAAATGCTCAATGTAATGTAGGCAACTTTTTCCAGCTGCTTCTCCTTCTCGATGCTCTCCAGCATATCCAGGGTCTCGAGACGGCCTCTGGGCGCCTTTCGCGGGATCAAGATGAAGAGAAACAGGACAATGATCAGGCCTACCAGAAGAAAGACCATCCAATGGATGCCCCAAACTGTCGGGCCGAAGGGTCTCAGCCAGACGCCCCCTGCCCAAACGGCCAGGAAGATCATCAGGAACAGCCAGACGATCCCGGTCCTGCGACCGGCTCCCCGCGTCAAAAGCATGTAGACTCCGGTGAGAACCACAGCAATTACGAACGAAACAAAAAATTCTGGAATAACCATTGTGAACCCCCAGCGAAATAGTGATCGGTGATTGGTAATCCGTGACAGGTAGAGCGGGTCAACGGACCCGCAAAATCCGCAAAATCGGTCATGAGTGATGAGTAAGCATTCGGGTCGATTCCCCCCTGGACCGGAACTCGCACAGGAAAAGCGGTGCGGCATCACGCATACCATGCAAATTTTCCCTATGTTTCATTTCAGCGTTTAATTTAGGCCGTAGAGGTACTTACGTAAATGAGGTCAATCATGTATTCGGATGATTTCCAGGCTGTACCCCAATCTCCATACCCAAATCGTTCCTAGCAAAAACCTCACAAAGCGCTAGCCCAAATTCGCCGGTTTCGAATGAAATTAAAAAAAATGGTATCAATTTAGCGGTTTGAACCCCGCAGCGGCAGAGGAATGGGGGGCCGTTGGGATCTCTTTGAGAAGGCCTCAGGTGCCAGGTACGTGCTTGGTCCAAAACCCTGACCGTCAATTTACTTGCCTCAGATTGATCAAACTCGCGAGTTACTTCTCCAGCCCGGGTGATTGCAGATGGGATTTTCTCGGCATCGAATCCAACAGTTCTTCCATCTCGTTTTTTGATAGTCTTGAACACTTGCACCGCCACCAAAGGATCAACGCTTAGGAAGCTCTCCGCAGAGAAATCCTTTTAAAACACTTGCGGTACAATTGAAAAATCCGTTTCAGGTTATCAGACGATTTCGATAAACAAGGCAGGGCATTAAATTGCAAGATCGGTAGAACCGGCCAAGGTAGATTTTAAAAATACTTTGATATCACAGCAAAAGAGATGGTAATTGTGACCAAAATTGTGCCCATTTTAAACGAAAAAGCATGATATGAAATGACTTTGAGTGACATCCGGCTAGAAAGAGCTTGGTGAGGAAAAGCTATTAGTATTATCATTTTAGATCATCGTTCCCTACTGTTAAGAATTTGAAATGATTAGCTTTTTCAGGGTTCAAATTTAGTCGTCCCGACCATTCAAACTTCTATCCGTCAAACAATTAAAATGAGGTTAGAACCAACGGCAGTCCCCGTTTTTTCTTTAAGGGGTAGATTTCAGGGGAAATTTTCCCACCTACTCCCTGATGGAATTGTAAACCCCTCTCCAAAAACTTCCGCCTGTAGTCCGACGATACCGCTCTATGCAGGAATCATTGTCTGGAAAAAAAGTCGTCACTCCAATTCAGACCGGCAGAGCCTCCTTAAAGTTCTGAAAAGACTGAATTTTGGCGTTTTTCCCGGACTCCAATCCGGGATTCACAGGAATGATGAAGGAGAACGGTGATTCCGGGTTTATGGGGTTCATCAAGCGCAATAGCGCTCCGGCAGGGGCATTTAGAAATTCTCTAACAGTGAAGTAACCGTATTCTCCAGCGCGTCGAGATCGAACGGTTTTTTCAATAGAGAATCAAAGTATCCCTCCCGCATGGCTGTATCGGAAAATCCCGTAATTGCCACGATGGGTGTGGATGATCGATCCGAGCCTCTGATGTGTCTGGCAACGTCAGTGCCGTTCATCTTGGGCATACGAATATCGGTAATTACTAAATCGAAATTACGGCCTCTATCGAAGGTTTTAATTCCTTCCTCCCCATCGTGAGCTACTTCTACTTGATAACCCATTTTGGTGAGAAATGCGTGTATGAGGAAGCAGATACTTTTATCATCATCAATAACGAGAATGCAGCTCATGTGAACTCCAAAATGCTCATTGTCGCCGGCAGGTTTGGCTGTCCATTCTGCTCTTCAAGAATCATGCCGAGCGTCTACTGAAACGGGTATCATAGAAATTCTGAATAGCTAAACAATTTTGTCGAGAAAAGGCAAATGGAATCCCTGACAAAAATTGACAAAGGTTTTCGTAATATGTCAATCTGATATCCGGTCTTTTCGATCTACCCTCACATTTGAGAAAGGAGAAAAAGATGAAAAAAGTGAAACTCGGGCCACAGACCCTGCTCTACCCCATGCCTGCTGTGCTGGTGGGCACAAAGGTGGATGAAAAAGTCAACTTCATGACCGCGGCCTGGTGCGGGATTGCCGCGTCAAAACCGCCCGCCCTCAGTGTCGGCATCCAGAAAGGACGACACACGATTAAGGGTATTGAACAAAATGGCACCTTTTCCATCAATGTGCCCTCTGGGAGTCTTGTCCGGGAGGCGGATTACTGCGGGATTTACTCAGGGAAGATAAGAGACAAGTCGGAAGTTTTCGAGGTCTTTTACGGGGTCCTTGAAACCTCGCCCTTGGTTCGGGAGTGCCCGATCAATATCGAGTGCAGGGTCATCCATACACTGGACCTTGGGAGTCATACCCTGGTGGTTGGTGGAATCGTGGAAACCTATGTCAATGAAAATTGCCTGAGGGATGGGAAACCCGAACCAGTAAAGATAGATCCACTGATATACGCGACCCTGACCAGCGAATACCGGCGACTTGGAGGCGTTATTGCGAAGGCCTTCCATGTGGGAAAAACCCTGAAGGAATAGAAAGCCACTCCATGCATTCGCTTGAGGTATTTTTCGAGGCTGTCACCAAAGACGTGTTTCAGGTGGGAGGCGGTTCTCTCACTTCCCCTGAGGATGCCGCCATCTACCTCGTCAAGGATGAAGCGCGTAGTGCATTGGTGGATGCAGGCTGCGGACGTGACACAGCAAAGCTGTTCAAGAATCTCTCCGCCTGCGGCGTGCACCCTCAAGACATAGAATATCTCCTCATCACCCATTGTCACTACGACCACGTGGGTGGTGCGCAGGAAATAAAAGACAGGACAGGGTGCCGGATTGTGGCCCATGAATTGGACG
>JAWOGN010000370.1:0-5146 GCA_046496815.1 Desulfatiglandaceae bacterium | reverse complement strand
ATCAGAAATGAACGAAGTGAAATTGGTGATTAAATTTAAACACTAATCGGTATTACTCCTCGCCGCCGTCGTTTTCTTCTGTTGCAGGAGCAGGAATATGGCTTTGCTCCGTGGCCGAAAACTGAAGGAAAGACACCTCCCCAACCGAAGCGCATTGCGCTATGGTACCAGTGTGGTGATTTCAAAAACTTCATTGGATCTAGGAAGTGTCTCATGCCAATATACGCCGTAAAACAAGTAAGGTGTCCCCGGAATTAAGAAGGTAACAACGTCCCCCATTAAGGTAGGTGAATCATAACCGTCAAGGGCTAAGAGGTAAAACAAGTAAGGTGTCCCCGGAATTAGTGGGAATTAGGAATTACACAACAAGTTAAGAGCGTCCGTATGCTCGCGCACCCTTCCCTGCTGCTCAAACAAATTTTTACCCATTTCGGCCTTGAGCCGTTTTGGGTAAAAATCAGGCAGGGGCAGGCGAGAATCAAGGCCAGCCGCAGTTTGGTGTCGCCGGGGACCGAGCATATGCTGATGGATTTTGACAGGAAAAACGTTGTCGCCAACGCCGTGGCCCCACCCTCCGCTTTTGGCCAAAGTGCTTTTTACCCATTTCGGCCTTGAGCTGTTTTGGGTAAAAGGCATCTCAATGACGAGTGTAGAGCATTTCACCGGGGTGAGACTCGATCTTCCAGCTTCCAGCTTATTTCCCCCTTCGCGCCCGTAGCTCCGGCAGATGGTACTGGGGTCCTTCGTCCACCCCGTTAACTTCACGGAGTGACAGCGACAGCGCTGTTAACTGGGGCGCCTTCGCTTGCCCTGGAAAATTCCGAAGGACAGCGCAGTGTATTTCACTGGGGCGGTTCAAGAAAAATAAGTAAATAACTAAAGAGCGTCCCGCTGTCTGAAGCGGTGCAGACTTCCATTCTCAAATGCCTCAGGCTTGGGGAGTTGAGATAATGAAGGGGCGCCTGAGAAACTTAAAAACTTAACAACGTCCCCCAGACACAAGTAATTGCCAATTTAGTTCCAAATTTTGTATTAGGCCTGACAAAGCTGACGCTTTTCTCATAATTACGTAACCCAAATGCACTCCGTGGACGAGAATTGAACCTTGAACCCCTGAACCTTTGAACCCGTGAACAGTTACGAAAAAAGGAACGTGTAAGCCATGGCATCGGATGACTTTAGAGAAATAGATATTGCGCACAAGGAGATATTTGATCGCGTTTTACATCAGGAGCCTTCGGAAACTTCCGAACTGAACTTCACCAACCTCTTTATCTGGCGACATCGAAACCATCCTGTCTGGCTGGAATGGAAAGGATGCCTGATGATTGTGCTTAGACCGTCCGGGAATACACCCTTCGGACTGCCCCCCATGGGTCCGGGAAACAAAGGGGAAGCACTCGAAGTCCTTTTTGCGGAACTTGGGAAACTTTCACCGGAGCCGAGGGTGTGTAGAGTCGGGGAGGCGTTCGTCAACAGGTATGTGGATCGCGAGCGATATGACGCCTTTTTCGACAGAGACAATAGCGATTATGTTTACATGACGGCAGACCTTATAGAGCTTTCAGGGAGAAAATACCATCGGAAGAAAAATCATCTCAACCGATTTCTGAAAAGCTACCCGTTTGAATACCGGCACATGGACATCGAGTTGGTCGAGTGTTTCTTGGATATGCAGGAGAAATGGTGTGAGATAAGAGAATGCGTCAACAACCCGGAACTTCTCTCTGAGGATTATGCGGTATATGAGGCGTTGACCCATTTCGAAGCGCTGGATTATCATGGGGCGGCAATTGAAATCGGCTCAAGGATCGAGGCCTTTTCTTTGGGGGAGATCCTCAACCCCCATACCGCCGTAATTCATATTGAGAAGGCCAACCCCGACATTCCAGGCCTTTACGTGGCCATGAACCAGCTTTTTTGTCGCAATGCTTGGTCTGAAATTGAGTACGTCAATCGGGAGCAGGATCTGGGCATAGCGGGCCTAAGAAAAGCTAAGGAGTCCTACTTTCCCCACCATATGGTAAACAAATACACGATTGTTCCAAAGATAAGCGGGGGCGGATAGGAAGGCCATCGTCAAGTTTCGGTTCCGCGGTGAAATGGCGAGGTCGTTGAGTATTGAGGATGGTAAGATCAAGGCGGTCGGGGAAACTGCTGAAAATGCGGACCTTGCCATTGAGCCTTCTGTCGGGGTGTGGATGCGCATCGATTGAACCGTTTTTCGAAAGGCACATCCGGACAAAGATGCCCGAGTAAAAGAAAAGGAGAGAGATGCAAGGAGAACAGATCAACGATTTGACAGCGTGGGTAAAAAAAATCATTCAGAATTTCATCGAGCACTCCCCGGAGAATACGCTTCGGAATCAATTCGACGAAAAGGCATTCGATGGCGCCCTTGTCGGCTTTTCATCAGGCGCAGATCCTCTCTATGCGGCCTACAAGGCGTACGTGGGACCCTTTCATTGGACCCCTTGGGAGATATTCACACGCACGTTTCCAAATTCCGCAGTGAAGCCCGACGAACTTACCGTTATCAGTTGGGTTTTACCCCAGACCGAAGCCACCAAGTCCGACAACCGGAGACAACGCACCTATCCCTCGGAACGGTGGGCGCGGGCTCGGATTTATGGAGAGACGGTGAATGTCAAGCTTCGCACCCATGTGGTTGATTTGCTGAAGAAAAAGGGATATCAGGCGGTCGCCCCGATGCTATCTCCCTACTGGGAGCGGAAAAACTCGGATCGTTACGTATTTGCTTCCACATGGTCAGAGCGTCACGCAGCCTATGCCTCCGGTTTGGGAACCTTCGGTCTATGTGATGGACTGATCACCTTCCGTGGGAAAGCCATGCGTGCCGGCTCCGTAGTGGCCCGAATTCGAATCCCTTCCACACCAAGACCCTACAACGATCCCCATGCATACTGTCTTTTTTTCACGCAGGGGATTTGTGGAATTTGTATTTCCCGCTGTCCGGTTGGGGCCATTACCGAGTCGGGTCATGACAAGGTCAAGTGCCTTCAGCACCTCCGGCCTGCATCCGCAACCTATGTTGAATCTCACTATGGTTTTAAGGGCTACGGTTGCGGTTTGTGCCAAACGGGTGTTCCATGCGAGTCCAAGATACCGACAAAGCGGGATGTGGATAGGTATGCGCCCGAATAAGCGGTGCAGGGTTTAATGGACAGTGTAAACCCCAACGTTTCATAAATATTTGGTCCAAAAGCGCTTCGCTCGGTCTATATCAGGTCATCAAGAAACGATTGCCCATTTTCAAGACCTCACCGTATGTGCAATACGCTTTTGTCCTTGAAAATGCTCAATCGCCCCTTGCTGACTCAATCTATACCGTTTTGAACTCAAATTTTATGAAACGTTGGGGTAAAGATTCAACGGGTAATTACAAGGAGTTCCTGGAATGAAAACTTGCGAAAGATGTAGATTCAGGGCCACTTACGACAAAAACCCTCAGTCGATTTTGGGGCGGCTATGGAAGTGGCATACCGGTTGGTGTCCGGGCTGGAAGTCTTATATCAAGTCCCTGCCGGATGCGGAGCGAAGAAAAATCGAGGCGCACTCCCGCTAACCGTCATATGCCTGCATCGTCCGCAGCATGCCGCGTAAAGCACTCCTTTCATAGCAGCAGATGAATGGGCAGCTTGACGCTGATCAACCATTACGAAGCCGGGAGGTATGAGGATGATTAAGAAATTTACGGCACTTCTGATGATCCTTTTGACGGGATTATTTGTTTATTGTGTAAATGATTTGAGCGCGGTCGATCCGCCCGAAGATATGATGATCGAAAATGAGGGCTACAAACCGGACAGAAAAAGTCCTGTCATTTTTTCACATCTTAACCATGCCGAGGATTATGAGGTTTCCTGCATGCAATGTCACCATGAATATGAAGACGGAGAAAACGTCTGGCAGGAGGGAGATCCCGTTAATAAATGCGTTGCATGCCACAGTCCGGTGGAAAATCAGGGTGCGGTGAAAAAGCTTTCAATTGCGTTCCACAAGAATTGCAAGACCTGCCACAGAAACTTGGCAAGAGAGGGGATATCAAAAGATGCACCCTACAAAAAATGCACGGATTGCCATCACAAAAAATCGTAAGGATTTGACACCCTGAAGGAAAACCCTCATTAAAATGAAAGGCCGAGGAGGGCTTTCAGATATTTTGCTCACGATAATTTGAAGGATTTCACACAGGAAATGCTTTCCATGTCATCAAGACGTATCAAACCCAGTCCGGATGAGATTACCTGCCTTTATGAGATTACCAAGGCGATCCATTCAACGTTGGACCTGAAGAAATCACTTTACATGGTCCTAGACATCCTATCCGAGCATCTGGGTATGAATCGGGGGTCCATCACACTCCTGAACCCCGAGACCTCGGAGATCCATGTAGAAGTTGCACACGGTATTTCAAGCATGGAAAGAACGAGGGGCCGTTATCGATTGGGTGAAGGAATTACAGGCCGCGTGATAGAGTCCGGACGTCCCATGGCGGTGCCGCATATCGATGCAGAACCCCTATTCCTGGACAGAACCGGATCCAGGAAACGATTTGACAAATCGAGGATCTCATTCATCTGTGTGCCCATCAAGGAGGGCGCAAGGGTGGTGGGCGCCCTCAGCGCGGATCGTGTTTTTAAAGCCACATCTCCCCTGGATGAAGACGTAAGGCTTTTGACCATCATCAGTATGCTTATCGCCCAAAAAGTTTCGCTTCTGGAAAGGATAAACAGGGAGAAAGATCAGCTTCAAGCGGAAAACATCAGGTTGAGAAAGGAACTCAACAAAAAGTACAGCTTTACGAACATCATCGGCAACAGCCGGAAAATGCAGGAAGTGTTCTATCTGATCACGCAGGTGGCCAAGAGCAACGCCAATGTGCTGCTTCTGGGTGAGAGCGGAACGGGGAAGGAGCTGGTTGCCAATGCGATCCATTACAACAGCCTTCGTTCGAAGAAACCGTTGGTGACTGTCAACTGTGCTGCACTGCCGGCCAACCTGGTGGAGGCGGAGCTCTTCGGATATGAGAAAGGAGCGTTTACCGGCGCCGATCGGGAGAAGGCGGGAAAATTTGAATTGGCCGTCGGCGGCACAATTTTCTTAGATGAAATCGGCTCCCTTG
>JAWOGN010000305.1:0-13389 GCA_046496815.1 Desulfatiglandaceae bacterium | reverse complement strand
AAAAAGATGATTCACGACTTTTACCGTATGAAAGAAGCGGGCGAAAAGATCACATGGCTCACTTGTTATGACTATCCGACGGCCCAGTTCGAGGAGGCAGCCGGGGTCGACATGATCCTGGTTGGAGACTCCATGGGAATGTGTGTATATGGGTATGAAAGCACGGTGCCGGTCACGATGGACCAGTGCATGGTCCACTGTGAGGCGGTCCGCAGGGGTGCCCCCAACACCTTCGTCATGGGGGATATGCCCTTCATGAGCTACCACAAATCGGACGCGGATGCGGTGGTGAACGCCGGACGATTTCTCAAGGAGGCCGGTGTGGATGCCATCAAACTGGAGGGAGGAAAACGGGTCATCAGTCGGATTCAGGCGATTCTGGACGCAGGTATCGTGGTTTGCGGGCACATCGGGCTGACCCCCCAGAGTTCCGGGCAACTGGGCGGTCACAAGGCACAAGGGCGAACGGCGGAATCGGCACAGCTTGTGATCGAAGACGCCTTGGCGATCGAGGAAGCGGGTGCGCACATGATATTGCTGGAAGCCGTTCCGCCGGAGGTAACCGCATTCATTACCCGGAAGCTCTCTATTCCGGTGCTAAGCATCGGCGCCGGTCTGGAATGCGACGGGCAGCTTCTGATTGTTTCCGACATGATCGGTCAATTCCAGGCCTTCACGCCTAAGTTTGTTAAGAAGTATGCCAACATCTCCGAGATCATTACGGACGCGATGAAGCAGTATTGTGAAGAGGTCAGGAGCGGATCGTTTCCCGCCGACGAACACTGCTACCATATGCTGAAGGGGGAAGATGGAAAATTTAAAGAAATGATTAAGAAATACGAATAAATTATTGTTTCTCATATATGAATGTGAACTAGCGAGTGAGGATGCCAACGCGCTTTGACGCTCGCCTATCGTGTGGGTCGGCGGGGTCTGTTTCATAGGGGACCAGAATACGAAACCAGGTGAAGCGAAATTCAGGCTCCAACGTTGCTCGATCTCACCCATCCATTTTTAAAAACAGAGGAGGTTGAACCCATGACTGACTTACGTGAGCGATTAAAAATCGGAGAGGAGCGTTTGGAAGAAGTCAATGCGGTTCTCCTCAACCCGAAAAATGAAATCGTGACCCAAATCCTTGAGGTGGTAGAGAAATACGGTGGGCCAGAGGAGATCAACCGTAAAGCGGCGAATGCTCGGAAGTTTGAGACCATCATGGCACGATTGGAGGAAATGAATTCTCCCTACCTGGAGGATGTCAACTGGCTGATGGAGCAGAGAGACAAGGGCGCCTTCATCTCATTTGCCGATTATCGGGACCGGGTGCGGGGAGGCAAAGCCCATGTCATGGAGTTTAACGAAAAAAATGCGGTTACCCTGGAGATCAGCGCGCTGCAATTCTTTCCATGGCTCATTTCCGAGGCCAAGCAGGCGATTGGACAGAAAGAACTGATGCCCGGCCGCTTCATTCGTGTGCGAAACATGGCCGAACAGACGGAAGACAACGGAGATACGCTTGCGGTGGCGGCATGCATGCAGATTGTGGGTGCGACGTATGTGGAGACGCTGGACACAAGAGGTACCGACGGTTCGAACATCCATCTGGGCGGCCCCGAGACCCTCACCGGGTATTTCGGCGGTATCGGCCAGCCCAATGAACATCCCCTCCGGTGGGTGGATGAATATCTCAAGTATTACACCACATACGGCATTCGTCAGGTGCTAAACATCAATTCCGGCACGGTTCTGGCGGGCTACCTGCTGCGAAAGCTGGGCGTTGACAACGAGTTCAAGATTTCCGTTTATATGGGAAACGACAACCCACTGGCCATCCTGTGGACGCTGATGACCGCCCGGATGTTTGCTCGTGACGACGGTTCCACCTCCCTCATCGGGTTTAACCTATCCAATTCCGTGGACAACGAAACCATCCGGAAAGCGGCCTTTTTCCGAAGCGCTTTGGGATTGGAGGATTCGGTCCGCTTTGAACACCATATTACCGAGACGCACAAGGGCATCGTGGTGCAGCCCTATTTGAGGCGAGATGAGCTGGTGGAGATAGCGAAAGAGGTGTCCAATATCTCGGCCAAGCACGAGGGAGGGGATCCGGAGGTGGAGGCTGAGCGGGACCATCCCTCCAACATTTTGGAATATTTCCTTTCCAAAGAACAAATAATTGAACAGGGTCTCATGGAAAGTCTGGAGCGCAGTTACCTGGACAAGCACGACGCTGTCAATCGAACCGCCGACGCGCTGACAAAGGCGGGCATCGGCGTCATCTGTGCCTGGAATCTTCACAAATAGGGTTTAAGAAAAGAAGTAACTATTTGAGCTCAGGGTTCATTTATGGCGTCGATAAGCTCCCGAAGCCGGCCGAAGTCCATGCGATTAAAGTCAACGACAAGCCTTGGCAGATGGTTGATTTCAGGTTCATCCGCCTCGACTGCAAGGGGCGGCGAGAGCCGTAATCTACCGTTGGGTGTCAGGACGTCATGAAACTTCACGCTTAACTCATCGATTCTTCGTGAATCGATTTCGGATGTGAGACGAATTATTAACTTGCCGCCGGCATACCTCAAGCTGTGGTACCGGTGGTAAAAGCGGTCTATGGCAGATACCGCCTGCTCCACTGAGTCGACGCATTGGAAAAGGTTCAGGTCCCCCGGACTGATGTAGCCTTGATCCAGAAGTTCATTTTCAAAAAATTTGACCCATCTCGACCAGTAGGTCCCCCCGGGTGCGTCTACAAGAACAAGCGGCAGCGGATTGCGTTTTCCGGTCTGGACCAGCGTGAGGGTTTCCATGGCTTCATCCAGCGTGCCGAAACCACCGGGAAAAAGTGCGACGGCGTCCGCCTGTTTAAGAAACGCCACCTTGCGGTTGAAAAAATATTTATACATGATGTTTCGGGGGTTTCCCTCCAGGACCGGGTTGGATTTCTGTTCAAAGGGAAGTCGGATGTTGGCCCCGAAGGAGTGCTCCGGTCCCGCCCCTTCATTCACGGCTTGCATAATGCCGGGGCCTCCTCCCGTGATGACCATATAGCCCGCTTGAGAGAGCTTTTTCCCGAAGATCTTTGCAGTTTCGTAAATCGGTTCGGCGGGCGCTGTTCTCGCAGAACCAAAAACAGTCACCTTCCTCACCTCTCGATACGGGCCGAACACTTTGGCGGTAAAACGCATTTCCTTCAACGTGGTGTTCATCAGCTTCAGATCGGCCCTTTCATCATCTTCCTGACCCGCCTTGAGGGCGGCCAGAATCATTTCGCGGACAATTTCCGGGCGGTGGATATCTCCGACAATTTCCATCAACCGGTCGATCGCCTCGTCGGCCGGGCCGTTTGTTTTGGTGAAATGAAGCTCCATCCTTGCAATTCCCCCAGGGTGTGAGTTAGGTTCGGCAAAAGGGACTCCGGAATTCAAAAGTCCCGCGCGCTTCTTAGGATGCTCAAGTTAACCCCGCTTGAACACCGGATGAATCAGGAATCTAGGAGGCTGTCCGAGAATGGCTATTTTCCCCAATCTCTGTGTCAGGCTCAAGTTATAATCCTCGAAATACTTAAATGTATTCCTGTGGTTATAATTTTCGCCTTCCTTGATCTTGAAAAAAATTCCTCATTCTCGGACAGTCTCCTAGTAGCACAAATCTTTCTCTTCTGCCAAAATTTATTTGCTCCGCGGTATCAATTTAGATTTTTGGTATGAATTTAGCGCTTTGAAATTGTGCGGTGGGGCCCTTGGGTTCTCTTTCAGAAAACCGCAATCGCGAGATAGAGGGCACGGGGCGCAGATAGCAGGCCAATGGACACAGGTAAGACCGATAGAAGGTTTGAATGGTTTGTTCCGAAATTTGGCAGTCCTCGATTCAGGATCCTGATGGGGCTGCTTTTTCTTCCCTACACGGGCATGGTGCTTGCTTTTTCAGTTATCGGTGCAATGCTGGCCGTCAAGATTTATTGGGACAGGGTCCTTATCACACTCCTCATCTACTTCTTGGGGTTGGGGATTGCAGCCCACTGTCTGGATGCGCTGGGAAGCAAGGATGTCAAACCCTGGGGCAGCGTTTTTACCAAACGGCAGTTGTGGGGGATGGCGATTGTCTCTCTCGCGGCCGCATACGGCATCGGAGCGTACTATATGATTTTTTACGTGCCTTTGCTTTGGCTTGTCGCCGCGCTGGAAGGTTTTTTTGTTTTTGCTTACAATCTGGAATGGTTTAAAGGCAGGTTTCACACGGACACTTGGTTTGCCTTCTCCTGGGGCTTTTTGCCGGTTTTGGCCGGCTATATCATGCAGACGAACACGATCTCCGTAGCGGCGATCACCTTCGCGACCGCCATGGCGCTTTTTAGCCGCGTCGAGATCAAAGCGTCCAGGCCTTATAAGGATTTCAAGCGGCGCTCGGACACGCTCCGAGATGATGAGAGGGCTCTCATGGAAAAGCACGAGGCCATCCTGAAAAGTATCAGCCTCGGGGTTGTCGTCTTAGGCGTCGCTTGGGTCCTGTGGCGAATGGCCGGTTAGGTCTTGCGAAAATTATTTACCTTTGCACCAGTACGAAGTTGATTTTCTTTATGTTCCGTTTGTCCAATTTCAACTCAGCGCCGGATCTCATCAGGAGCCGGATGGATTCCGGTTCAAGGACGCCACTGAGTTTGTCCCCAATCCGTAGTCCCATAACGGTGCTGCTTGGGCTTCCTTTCTCGAAATCTATATAACCGATCTGCGGCGTTTCAAAATTCAGATCCGCATAGGATGTGCGCAACTTAAACGCCTTTGTCTGAATTTGTCCATGAACGGTGTCCCCATTTTTTAAAAGTATTTGATCGTATTTGCTGTACGCCGCCTCAGAATACACCTTGAGTTCCGATGCGGGAATAAATTCAATTCTTAAGGCCTTCTCGGGGTGCATCGACCATTCGCCGAACTCGGATTTTCCGTGGAATACGCCGGGCATCAATTCAAACGTGTCCTTCTTTCCCCCGTCGAAGGTAATCTCTACTTGATAGGTAGGGCTTCCAGGCTTCAAGTACTCAATTTCCTTTATTTTGTTTGATTCTAAAGTGATGTAGCTCCCCCGCCATTTCGCGTAAAATCTCGACTTCCCATTCAGGGTAAAGTCTTCAACGACCATGGGGGGGCCATCCAGAGAATATACTTTTGCCTTCAATTGCCCCTCCTGGGAGAACGCATTTTCCGAATATGTCAGACATAAAAGACCCATTAAAACGGCATAGACACCGATCCGTAATCTGAATTTCATTTTTAGCCTCCTTTTTGGGGTCAAGCGGTTAGGGGTTTCAGCAAAACGACGGCAGGAACCCGGTTCCATTTATAAAACTCGTAAGGGATGCAAAGGTCAAGGAAAAAAGGATGCAAGGCATGCTCAAGATTTCACTATTACTTCCGTGCCGGCTTGCCCCGCAACGGCTTTTTCAATGGCGTCGATGGAGGTGATAACCGCTTTTTTGCCGCCACTCCGGATAAACTGCACGGCCGCTTCAACCTTAGGTCCCATGGAACCCGGGGGAAATTGACCGTCGCTTTCGTATTGAGCGGCATCCTCGGCGGCTAATGTACGCAGGAATTTCCGGTCCGGTGTCCCATAGGAAAGCGCGACGCCGGGAACATCGGTGGCGATGAGAAAGATATCCACGCCGACCTCCTCCGCCAGCTTGGCGCTGGACAGATCCTTGTCGATGACCGCATTTACGCCGGAAAAGGCTCTCCCGTCCCGGGCGACCGGGATGCCGCCCCCTCCGCAGCAAATCACGATAAACCCCAATTCGATGAGTTTCCTGATTTCCCGCTTTTCGACAATGCTGATCGGTCTGGGGGAGGCCACAATGCGTCGGTGACCTTTTGAAGTTTCTACGGTGGGGTAGGGAAGTTTTGCGGCCCTGGCGGCGTCATAAACCGGCCCGATCGGCTTTGAGGGTTTTTTGAAAGCCGGATCTTCGGCGTCGACCACCACATAACTGAGAAGACTTACGAGTTGTTGTTCCGTATGGATTCCCATTTCCATGAGTTCACTGTCCAGAGACGATTCGATCATATAGCCGATTTGGCCTTGGGTTTGCGCAACCAGTATTTCCAAAGGAAGTTTCGGCACCGCCTCACAACTTTCCTGCTGGAGAAGCAGGTCTCCGACCTGAGGGCCGTTGCCGTGGGTAATGATGATTCGGTATCGTCTTGAAAGGCGAGCGATTTGCCGAACGGGCACTCTCAAATTTCGAAATTGCTCTTCAATGGTGCCCGCTTGGCCTTTTTGTATGAGGGCGTTGCCCCCCAGGGCTACCAGCAGGATTTCTTTCCGAACGGTCTGGGTCATGGCTTAAAGCCTATTCAATTGCAAACCCTTTTGATTCATTCAAAGTTCGCAAGCGTTTCAGGAGGACGTCTTCCAGCACAGGCGGGGAATGATCCTGATATTCATAGCGCACGCGTAGTGTCGGTTTGTTAATGGAAAGAATTCGGGTGAGTTGGATGGGCGTGGCGAACATGACCAAGTCGCAATCCGCGCGGTTTATGGTTTGTTCCAACTCACGAATTTGGTCTTTGCTGTATCCCATGGCAGGCAAAACCGAACCAAGATGCGGATTGTTGCGGTAGATTTCTCTGATGGTGCCCACGGCATAGGGCCGAGGGTCAACGAGCGTCGCCGCATGATACTGTTTGGCGCCTATCACCCCGGCGCCGTAAGACATTCCGCCGTGGGTAAGCGTCGGGCCGTCTTCCACCACCAAAACACGCTTTCCCTCAACCAATTCAGGATTGCTTACCAAAGGGGGAGATACCGCCAATACAATATCCGCTTCGGGCGCATGCCTTTTGATACTGTTTCGGACCTGTTCAACCTGGTCGTTGGATGCGGTATCCACTTTGTTAATGACCGCGATGTCTGCCATGAGCATGTTGGTTTCACCCGGATAATAGCTATACTCATGTCCTGCACGGTGCGGATCGAAAAGCACAATGTGCGCATCCGGGTAGTAAAAAGGTGTGTCATTATTGCCGCCATCCCAAACGATAACGTCCGCTTCCGCTTCTGCAGCCTCAAGAATTTTGGCGTAGTCGACCCCTGCATACACAACGATACCCAGATCCACCAGGGGTTCATACTCTTCTCTTTCCTCAATGGTGCACCGGTTTGTTTGGAAATCCTTATAGGATGAAAACCGCTGGACGATCTGCGACCCCAAATCGCCATACGGCATGGGATGTCTCACCACAACCACCCTTTTTTTGTGACGTCGAAGGATTTCACAGACCTTGCGTGTGGTCTGCGACTTCCCGCACCCGGTTCTAATTGCGCAAACCGCTACGATGGGCTTTTTGGAGCGCAACATCGTGTAGGTGGCCCCGATCAGTATGAAATCCGCACCTTCTGCCATGGCAAGGGAGGCCTTGTGCATGACGTCGATGTGCGGAACATCACTGTAGGAAAATGCCACCAAATCCACCTTGTGCTTTCGAATGAGCCGGGCAAGATGATCCTCGGGATAAATGGGAACGCCGTCGGGATAGAGTTTTCCCGATACTGCAGCCGGATACAGCCGTCCTTCGATGGATGGGATTTGTGCAGCGGTAAAGGCAATAACCTGATAGCGGGTGTTGTCCCTGAAGTACACGTTAAAATTGTGAAAATCCCGACCCGCGGCCCCCATGATAATCACTTTTTCAGTCATACCATCTCCTTTTTGTCAACTCGCTGAAGATTCAGCCGGCAGGAGTCTCGACGATACGCCCCGGATCGTCCACATCGGCATCATCATACGGGCCATAGATTATACCTAACAGCAAAAACTTCAAGCGAATTTTCAAAGGCAGATGGATTGTCATCTTCTATGAATCGTCGGATGCATCCAGGTATTTTTTGGTCTAAAGCGCCTTTCCACGTCACTGCGGAGACAAATAGATCCTTTGCGGAGAAGTTCGTCTTCATTTGATTTGCATTTCTTCACGGTTTGTCATAATATTTTCTTAACTTGAGAGTCCAAAGTTCTCTCGTCATGCCGGTCCCGGATCTCGTCCGGGATGACGGATCCGGCATTTATATGATGGAAATTTCTGAAATCATACTGGGTTGCGGCTTTCACCGGAATGACGGCTCGAGACTTTCGCAACTCATAATATCAATATGTTAGAAGAACTTCGGACTGTAGAGTTTTTGAATGTGCTGCTGAATTCTAAAAGGCGATCCTCTATTGAAAGAAAAATGAACGGTAATCAAGCATAGGCCCTGCTTCTCGTTGCGAGAGGTGGGGCTTTGTGGTTTTTGGATCCGTTTGGATGAATGGGAAGGGGATGAACCATGTATCACGTATTACGTCGACCCTTTATGATCATCGCGGCATTTGCCCTGTTGATCCCGACTTCAACCGGATACGCGACGGATGGCGAGAGCGAGCGGGAAACGCTGCGAGGTGTTAAAGCGCTCAGTGTCATTGTTTACGATTTGGATTATGAATTCGAGGAATACGGATTGACTCAGGATAAGATCCAAAAGGATCTGGAGGCCAAGCTTCGGACAGCGGGGATTGAAGTTTTATCTAAAGAAGAGCGCATGAAGGTATCCGGAGCTCCCCGCCTCGACTTAATGATTGGGGCGCTAAGAGCTTTTACCGCGAAAGACACCGAGTTCTACTTTATTTCCACCGTGATCAAGTTGCGCCAGGATGTCTACCTGGAGCGAATGCCGAAAAGCAGGGTGTCAGGAATTGCCACCTGGTCGAACACCCGTTTCGGCATAAATTTTGCCAACAATATCCGATCCGAGGTGGACGGCGCCATTGACAAATTCATTACGGCCTACCTATCCGTAAATCCCAAATAGTGTCTGAACGCCCCCCTTTGAGAGGGCAAGGCAAGGTACGAGTCAACCCCAGGGGGGGATGTTCCTTGGTCATACACCTACACAGGGTTCCGGGGTTCATTCAACGAGACAGGAGGCGGTATGGGTAAAATACACATTGATCTATATAGCGATACCATTACGAGACCGACTTTAGGCATGCGAGAATTCATGAGTAAGGCCGATGTGGGAGATGAACAACAGCACGAAGATCCAACAGTGAATACGCTGGTCGAAATGGTCTGTGAGCTCTTAAACACAGAAGATGCGCTTTTCTTACCCTCCGGGACCATGTGTAATCAGATCTCGTTCCGCATTTATTGCAGGCCGGGAGATGAAATTATCATGGACCAAACGGCGCACACCCGACACTACGAAACAGGGGGCCCTTCGGCTCTCAGCGGGGCGACGATGTTTCCGCTTGAAGGCAAACGGGGCATTTTTGCAGCCAGTCAGATCGAGGCTGCCATTCGGCCGAAAGCGAATCACTTCCCGCGATCGAGAGTGGTATTGATCGAGCAGACTTCAAACCTGGGTGGCGGAAGCATATGGCCGCTCGAAACCATTGCGGAAGTGAGCAGCCTGGCCCATGACCGCGGTTTGGATCGGCATATGGACGGAGCGCGTCTGTTGAATGCCGTTGTGGCAACAGGGATTTCCGCGGAGACCTATGCAGCCCATTTCGACTCCGTGTGGATCGATTTCAGCAAAGGGCTGGGAGCGCCTGTCGGAGCTGCGCTTGCGGGTTCGAAGGAATTCATCGCGGAGGCGTGGCGCTGGAAACATCAGTTTGGCGGGGGCATGCGGCAGGCGGGTATCATCGCCGCAGGCGCGGTATATGCACTCAGGCATCACGTGGATCGCCTGGCAGAGGACCATGCGAACGCCCGGACTTTGGCCCAGGGCTTGGCTGAGATTGAGGGGATAAAGGTGGAGCCTGTAGAAACAAACCTGGTGTTTTTCGACATCTCAGGCCTCGACGTCACTGCGGCCGCCTTCAATGAGCTCATGATGCGCCATGGGATCCGATTTTCGGCCATAGGGCCATTTCTTTTAAGGGGGGTGACCCACCTCGACGTTTCCCGAGTACAAATCGATGAGGTGCTGAATTGTATCCACCGGGTTGTTTATAAATCGCATCCGTGAGCGCGATTAACGGTAGAGGGAAAAGTCGGCTTCAATTTTGCATGCGATTGCCTTGGCCGGATAATTCGCAACGAAATGCCCCCAAGCCTTTTTTGAGGAGGGATGTGAGATGCGCGGACTTTTGTTCCTGAGACTTTTATGCTGTATCGGGATTTGTTGCTTCGCTTGCGAGGCGGCAGCCATCATGGAAGCGTTGACAACTGAAAAGCTCACCCGAGCCTCGAAGATGGTCATTTTGGGCGAGGTGGAAGATTTGAAATCCCAGTGGAGTGAGACCGGAGAAAAAATTATCACACGCGCAACCGTCACGATCACCCGGGTGATCCGGGGAAAATCAGCGAGCAATCAGCTCATTGTGGAGTATGACGGCGGTGAAGTTGGCGGGATTGGTCTCAAGGTATCCGACGTATCGCCTCTCAGAAAAAGAGAAAAGGTCCTTTTGTTTCTGAGGCCGAAAGATGCGGATGACGGGCCCGATGTGTTCAACATTGTGGGTAGGGCTCAGGGGAAGTACACGATACACGAAAATGGTGTTGCAAGAAAAAGCGGGTTTGTGGTGGCGGGCGAGCGAAGCGAAATTGATAATAATATCCCTCTTGAAGCGCTTATTCAAAAAATAAGAGCGGTGGCAATGGAAAATTTGAAGGAATAAATCATCAATGGCTCACAGAAAACGTGTATGTAGAATCACCGCCATTTGTTTTGCAATGATTGTCGGTGTGGTTTGCTGCTTCGGGAATTCCTTCTCTTATGAGGTCAGTTGGAGCGGAGAAGGTGCAGAGATCAAGTGGGCAAATCCAAATGCGACCTATTTTGTAAACCCGTCAGGAGGACCTCTCGACAGTATCTCCAAAATCCGGGCGGCTGCGCAGACCTGGACGGATGTGGGGTCTTCCTCCTTCGCTTTTGCGTATGGGGGTACGACAACCAGCACTTCTTACGGGGTGAATGACAAAAGGAATACAATCAGCTTCGGCGTTCTGGATGGAGGGGCTCTCGCCCAGAACACGTTTTGGTACCTCACGGATTCAGGTGAGATCCTGGACAGCGATATTCGTTTTAACACCACGTATTCCTGGAATACCACCGGCTCACCGGGCGGCTTTGATGTGCAAAACGCCTGTACCCACGAGCTGGGGCATTCCCTGAGCTTGGATGATTTGTATGGGCCGAACGATGTTGAGAAAACCATGTACGGGTATATTTCTCTCGGGGAAATCAAAAAGCGGACACTGGATCCGGACGATGCCGCCGGCATTTCCTATCTGTATCCAGGCCCGGATGTGGAATATTCCCTCGCCGTGCATGTGGTGGGTCAGGGCGGTGTGACGCTTAACCCGGACGGCGGTGTCTACGCTGCAGGCGCGCCCGTAAGCTTGACGGCAGTGGCCGAGCTGGGGTGGGTATTCAGTGCGTGGAGCGACGACCTCAATGGATCCAAGAACCCTGAAACCGTCACCATGAACAAGGACAAAGACATCACCGCCACTTTTGACCCGGCACCGCAATTTACACTCACGATCGAAGCAGTCGGGGAAGGCGATGTGGGGCTTGTTCCGGACGGAGGGATCTATGAAGCGGGGACGCTGGTGGAGGTGACCGCACTCCCTTTACCCGACGTCGGCGACCGGGGAATTTTTGTCGGTTGGAGTGGGGACTTGCGTGGGTCTGAAAATCCGACATTGATCACGGTGGACTCCGACAAAACCATTTCAGCCAAATTTCTTGAGGTCAAAGGTGTGGATGGACGACTTTTGAACGTCAGCTATGTCGATCCGGACAATATCGATACTACCCAAGGGAAACCCGGGAGTTTCCCCTATGGCCTGATGGAGATGGAACTCGAAACGAGCCTCGCCGGCGAAACCGCCCGTGTCACGATTTATTTGCCCAAAGCGGCACCGGCAGGCTACCGGTGGTATAAATACACATCATCGGCCCAGTGGGTGGATTTTACTCGAGAAATCATTTCCGGCGGTACCGGAGACGGCGCCGTGTTTAATGCCGATCGCACCGAGATAACGCTCTATATAACCGACAACGGCCCCTACGATGATGACCCGAAAGACGGGGTCATAAAAGATCCCTCCGGCCTTGGTTTTGTCTCTCCAGACGTCAGCGTGCGAAGCTCAAGCGGCGGAGGCGGCGGAGGGGGGTGCTTCATTGACGCATTGGTTCAGTGATGCGGTCAAAAAGGCTTGGGGTGAGCCAGGGTGACGCGGGTGCCCATACCCACCGAGGATGACTTCAGATCATGCTATCACTTCATCGGCAAACGCCGACCTGGGAATCAAGATCGCTGAGCAAGACCTCCGGCGCGATGGTTCTCTTAAAGATGGAAGCCTTGCAACCCACCGGGTCTTTTAAGATCCGCGGGATTGGATACGCCTGTCAGGCCCGCCATGAGGCCGGCGCAACCCGACTGGTCTGCTCATCGGGAGGAAACGCGGGATATGCCGTTGCCTATTCAGGCCGTGCCCTGGGCGCAGAGGTTATTGTCGTGGTCCCCGAAACCACGCCTGTTTTTATGAGGGAGACGATTCGCAGGGAAAATGCAACCGTCATTGAGCATGGCAAATCCTGGGATGATGCCCATGCCTACGCGTCCGAGCTGTCGAAGCAAGCGGGGACCGCTTACATTCATCCATTTGACGATCCGCTTATCTGGCGCGGGCACGCGTCCATGATTGAGGAGATTGCCGGGATACGCTTAAAGCCCGATGCGATTGTATTGTCGGTGGGCGGGGGTGGTCTCCTCTGCGGAGTTTTGGAGGGATTGCACCAAGTCGGATGGACCGATATTCCTGTCATCGCCGTAGAAACCGAAGGTGCCGCCTCCTTTTCCGCCGCTGTGACGGCGGGGCACCTCGTTACGCTCGATGAAATCGCGTCGGTCGCCACCAGTCTCGGCGCCAGAACCGTCGCTGAGGAAGCGCTGGCATGGACACACCGACATGCGATTCAGCCTTGGACGGTTTCCGACCGTGCTGCGGTTGAGGCGTGTTTACGTTTCGCAGACGATCATCGGATTCTCGTGGAACCTGCATGCGGGGCTGCGCTTTCGGTGATTTACGACCGCATGGAGCCTTTAAAAAATCTCAAAACGGTCATGGTGATCGTCTGCGGCGGCGCAGGCGTCAACCTCTCTCTTTTGAGGGCGTGGCAAAAACAGGTCGGGTGAGCTTCATCACCTAGGAGGCTGTCCGAGAATGGCTATTTTCCCCAATCTCTGTGTCAGGCTCAAATTATAATCCTCGAAATACTTAAATGTATTCCTGTGGTTATAATTTTCGCCTTCCTTGATCTTGAAAAAAATTCCTCATTCTCGGACAGTCTCCTAGGCTTTTACCAGGCGGATCTGTTTTCGCTTCAAAGCCCTTACGATGATCT
>JAWOGN010000047.1:0-20008 GCA_046496815.1 Desulfatiglandaceae bacterium | reverse complement strand
GATTGGATTCGGTTACTACCTTTCGAGTCCAGCCGAAATCGCCGGAAAAGAACACGTGTTTGTGGTCCGGGAAGGGGCGAACTTGCGTGAGGTCGCCACGGATCTTGAGTCAAAGAGAATTATACGAAGCGGACCGCTCTTCCTGCTGTGGGCGAGGCTCATGGGGTACAGCAGAACCATAAAGGCCGGTGAGTATTTGCTGAGTTCCGCCATGCCGCCTCTCAAAGTTCTGGAAACTCTCACCAAGGGGATTGTCATCACCCATTCCGTGACCGTTCCCGAGGGATTTACGAGGAATCAGATCGGGGATTTGTTGGCGCAAATGGCCCTCGTCAATAAAGAGGAATTCCTTTCAATTACGGAAGATCCGGAGATGGTTAAACGTTACGGGATTTCAGGCCCCAGCCTTGAGGGGTATCTGTATCCCGATACGTATCAGTTTGATCGGAGCTTGTCTACGATGGCTGTCATCGATGTCATGGTGAAACGTTTTTGGGAGGTAGTAAATCCGTATCTCGAACAGGTGGAAAGCTTCAACATGACCCTGGAACAGGTGGTAACGCTGGCTTCCATTGTGGAAAAGGAGACGGGACTCGCACAGGAAAGGCCCCTGATTGCCGGCGTGTTCCTAAATCGTCTTAAGAAACGAATGCGTCTGGAAAGTGATCCAACGGTTATCTACGGCATTCAGGACTTCACCGGCAACTTAAAAAAACGACAGCTGACCCAATCCACCCCCTATAACACCTATGTCATCCGCGGACTCCCGCCGGGTCCCATCGCCAGCCCCGGCAAGGCGGCAATCGAGGCAGTTCTTTTCCCTGCCGAGACCGACTATCTTTACTTTGTTTCCAAAAACGACGGCAGCCATTATTTTTCCAAAACCCTTTCAGAGCATAACCGGGCAGTGGAGAAGTATCAAAAGAAAGGACGCGCAAGGTCTGCGAAAACCTCTTGACAGGCGCTGCTGTATTCACTAGAAAGATACATTGTAGTTATTTTGTAGCTACCCTTCATTTTCTACCAGCCTGTTGTTTCACGGCCGTCGGCGCTAAGGAGGAACCTGATGGATCTCTTCAAAAATCTCACCGTATTGTCCCTCGAACAGGCGACTGTTTTGCCCTATCTGACATACAGATTGGCCCAGGACGGCATGCAGGTGATCCGACTGGAGCATCCCGTCTACGGGGATCCGAACCGGCTCATCGGCGAAAATGTGCTGGGAGAGGACCGGATGAACGCCTATTATTTGTGCATCAATTCAGGCAAAAAGGCACTCACCCTGAACCTTGCGGATCCGGAAGGCCAAAAAATTTTCCGCTCGCTGGTTCAACAGCTCAATGTGGACATTTTTGCGACCAACCAGCTCCCCCGAAATTATGAAAAACTGGGGATCAACTATGAAACATTGAAAACCCTAAAACCCGATATCATCTGGTTGGGAGTCACCGGTTTCGGCCCGGACAGTAACGAGGCGGCCTATGACCCGATTTTGCAGGCCCGATCCGGCTTGATGGAACTGACCGGCGAGGGGGATGGGGATCCGCAGGTTTTGGGCATTCCACTGCCCGATATGGGCACCAGCGAGCATTCTTACGGGCTTCTCATGAAGGCCCTTTACAAGCGTGAGGCCTCCGGAGAGGGCTCCTGCATCCACATGGCCATGTTCGAGTCTTCCGTATCCTGGCTCACCGTACCGATCACGCTTTCCACCCTCTTGAAAAAGCGAATTACCCGCAGAGGAAATACGCATGAATTCTTCTGTCCGGTCTCCGTCTACAGGACCGGGAATGGATTCGTTTATATGGCGGTGGGAAATGATCGACAATGGAAAACCCTGGTTTCCCAGCAAATGTTCAACGTCCTTGACAAACCTGAGTATGAAAAAAACGCGGGTCGAATCGCGGATGTAGAGAATCTCAATCGTGCCATCGGTGAGATCACCAAAAATTACACTTCGGAGGCATTGATTGAGTTATTCAACTCGCTCACCATACCCATAAGCAAAATAAAGACCGTCCCGGAAGTCGTCGCCGATCCCCTCTTGGAAAAAAGGCTGCTGTTTGCCGAAGATCCACAAACCGGCACCCGAATTACATTGCCGCCGCCTCCGAACATGACACCCTTTCTGGAAGCGCGGAACCGGGAGGTCTCTTTTCCACCGCGCTTTGGAGAACATAACCGGGAAATATACGGACGGCTCGGGTATTCAAACGAAGCATTAGACACGATGAAGGAAAAGGGGATAATATAACTGCTGAGGAAAACCGCGACAAGAGGGACCGGTCGGATGTCGGCGATCCGAGGTTGGGATTGGGAAAGATTGCTCGGGTCCTCAGCACGGGGCACGCATCATGAACATCATCGTTTTGATTAAACAGGTCCCTGATACCACGGAGGTCAAACTTGACCCCAAAACGGGGAACCTGATTCGGGAGGGTATCGAGAGCATCATCAATCCCGATGATCGACATGCGCTCGAAGCAGCCATCCGCTTGAAAGACCTGGAGGGAGGAAAAGTGACGGCGGTTTCCATGGGCCCTCCGCAGGCCGTCGATGCCCTCTCGGAGGCGCTTGGAATGGGAGCCGATGATGCCATTCTTCTCTCCGATCGCGCTTTTGCAGGGGCGGATACCTGGGCGACGTCCTCCACCTTGGGTAAAACCATCGAAAAAATCGGAGACTATGATCTGATCATCTGCGGCCGGCAAGCCATTGACGGGGATACGGCTCAGATCGGTCCCCAAATCGCTGACTATCTCAATCTGCCTCAAGTGACCTATACGTTTGAAATTGAGAGCGCCCGAAAAAACACCCTGGTCGTTCATCGGCGGGTCGAAGATGGGTATGAACGGGTGCAATGCACGCTTCCCGCCTTGCTCACGGTCATTGGAGAATTGAATGAGCCTCGCCGCCCTCACATGGGAAGACTCATCGACGCGTGTAAGGAAAAAGCGCCGATCAAAGTGTGGAACGCAGCCGATATTGGGGTTCAGACGAGTGAAGTGGGATTGGAAGGATCTTTGACCCATGTCATCAAGACGTTTGCTCCAAAATTTAAGCGACAGGGAGAAATGCTGACGGGGGGTGCCGAAGACGTCGCCGACACGCTGGTTGCCAAATTGAAAGAAAGCAAGCTGATTTAGAAAGATGACGACAGACCGAAGGAATCACGCATGGAATGGGAAGTCGGAAAGCTGATCATGAGACGTACCGGAGCGGAGACATGACCGTCTGGATTGAAGCGGATCTGTGCAACGGCTGTAAACGCTGCCTCAAGGTGTGCCCTTATGACGCTGTCGAAATGAGGGACGGCAAGGCCCACATCCTGAATCGCTGCACCGCATGCGGAGCCTGTCTGGAGGTGTGCAAGCAGGAAGCCATTCAGACGGATGTCAAGCCCAAGGAGGTTCCTGATTTCAGCGATCGAACCGGGATTTGGGTATTTGCCGAGCAAAGGGACGGAATCTTGAGTCGAGTGTCCATGGAACTTCTGGGAAAGGCCCGGCTGCTCGCTGCCGAACTCAACCAGGACGTCTCCGCCCTGCTTTTGGGTTACCGGGTCTCCGGGCTGTCGGATACGTTGATCGCATACGGTGCGGATACTGTGTACCTGGTAGAACACAGCGCCCTCAAGAATTACCGAACCGGAGCCTACACAAAAGCTTTGGCAGAGCTGGTAGGTCAGTACAGGCCCAACATACTGCTCATGGGCGCAACCCATATCGGCCGTGACCTGGCCCCTCGGTTATCGCGTCGAGCGGGTGTGGGATTGACCGCAGACTGCACTGAATTGACGATTGATCCGGAGGAGCGGATTCTCCTCCAAACCCGACCCGCGTTTGGGGGAAATGTGATGGCCACGATCGCCAATCGCTACTCACGTCCCCAGATGGCCACGGTTCGTCCCGGCGTGATGGAGGCCCTAAAACGAAACGGATGCAAAGGAAAGATCATTCAACACAAAGTCTCGCTGACCGAAAAGGAGATCGGCACAAAAATCCTTGAACTGGTAAGGGAAAAGAAAAAAGGCGTCAGCTTGAGTGATGCCAAGGTGATTGTCGCCGCAGGAAGAGGTGTCGGTTCTCAAGCGAAAATGAACCCTCTTTTCTCCCTCGCTGAAGTCATGGGAGGTGAAGTTGCCGGCACCCGAATCATTGTTGAAGAAGGATGGCTGCCGGTTGAACGGCAAGTAGGACAGACAGGTCAGACGGTGCGGCCGGAAATATATGTTGCGTGCGGCATTTCGGGTGCCATACAGCATCGGGCCGGCATGATAGGTTCCAGGTATATTATCGCCATCAATAAAGATGCACGAGCCCCCATTTTTGAGGTAGCCGACTGGGGGGTTGTGGGAGATCTTCACGAAATTGTTCCGGCGTTTACGAAAGCACTTCAAGACAGCACGGGCACATAGGGAAACATCATGCTGCGCTCGGATTCAGAAAAGCTTGTCCGAAAAGTCATGGCCACTTTTGTAGATGAGGAGGTAATCCCCGTCGCACGGGAGATCGATGAAGGCGGTGAGTTCCCGTTCTACCTCTTTAAGAAACTCGCTGAAATGGGAGTCCTGGGAATCAGATATCCCAGGAAAGTGGGGGGGTCTGATGGAAACACCACCCTTTACTGTATTGCCATGGAAGAGCTGGCACGCGGACTGATGAGCCTGGCCGCCACAACGGCCATGCAGTGTCTCATGGGTACAAACGGCCTGTATCTCTACGGCACCGAAGAGATGCACGAAGAATATCTGCGCCCGGCCCTGAGAGGAGAAAAAATCGGTGCGTTTCAACTTACAGAACCGGAAGCCGGCTCCGACCTGGCTGCCGTGAGAACCCTGGCGACCCGAACCGAAGACGGATACAGAATCAACGGGATGAAGACCTGGTCCACAAGCGGTCCCTATGGCCATTTCCATACGGTACTTTGCCAGACCGATCCGGAGAAAAAATTGCGGGGGCTCATGTTTTTCTTTATCCCCAGCGACACACCCGGCTTCTCCCACAGTAAGAAATTCGAGACCCTGGGGACGCGGACCTCCTCGCTGTCGGAGATCTATTTCAACGATTGTCACGTTCCACCGGAATACATGCTGGGAGAATCGGGGAAAGGACTGAATGTGCTTTTGACCATCCTGGCGGAAATTCGGATCATGACGGCCGCCTTAGCCCTGGGTCTGCATCGTGCCGCACTGGACGATTCCATAAAGTACTGCAAGGAAAGGCAGTCCTTCGGCAAACCCATTGGAAAATACCAACTCATTCAATCCAAGATCGCCAATATGGCTGTGAACCTGGAAGCCGGGCGGCTGATGGTCGACAAGGTTACGCATCTGATCGACAAAAAAATCTCCTGTTTAAATGAGGCGACAATGGCCAAGTACTTCACCGTCGAGTCCACATGCAGCGCGTGCGATGATGCGACTCGCATCTACGGCGCTTACGGCTATTCCATGGAGTATCCGATTCAAAGATACTACAGGGACAATCGCTTCCTACTCTATGGGGGGGGGACCCATGAGGTACTGCAAACGACCATTGCCAGGGAGATATTGAAAGGGTAATGAATGACGGTTCGGCACCGTTTTTTCTTTGCTTCAATCGCTCGAAGCGGGTAAGTGGGTTGCGGAGTAAATCGACATGGCAGATAAAAAAATCAGGGTTCTATTGGCCAAACCCGGGCTGGATGGTCATGATCGTGGGGCGAAAGTCATTGCACTGGCGCTCAAAGAGGCTGGAATGGAAGTGATTTACACAGGTCTCCATCAGACCGTTTCCAGTATTGTAAATCAGGCAATTCAAGAGGACGTGGATGTGGTGGGCCTTTCGATCATGTCCGGGGCACACATTCCCATTTGCAGGAAGCTCATGGGAATGCTGAAAGCGGAAGAACTTGAAGATAAGCTGGTGGTTGTGGGAGGTGTAATCCCGAACAAAGACATTCCGGTTTTGAAGAAACTGGGTGTGAGGGGTATCTTCCCCGGTGGGACGCATTTTGATGAAATTGTGAAGTTTATTTCGGAGCATGCTCGAAATCAGACCGTGTCCCCCGGGATGTAACCTGAATTTGACGGGGCGCCGCTTTCCAGCGACCGGAAACCGGGGAAGTGAGTGCGTCGTACCGCTGTGAGATCGTAGATGCATGAGCTTTAAAACGGTTGAGGAGAAACAGCTATGGGCGTAGCGACCTATATAAAGGATGAGAAAGACGCCATCAAAGAAGTCATTTTACAGTCAGGCATAGAGATCAAGCCGGTATACACGCCGGCGGATCTTGAACGTGTCGGGTTCGATTATGAGACGGACCTCGGCGAACCGGGACAATTTCCGTTCACCCGGAGCCTTCATCCCCAGGGCTACCGAAGTCGAAACTGGACGACACGCCAATACACCGGATTCGGCACCCCGGCGGAGACCAACGAACGATTCAAACTGATGATTTCTCACGGGCAGACAGGGCTGAATGTTGCCTTCGATCTTCCCACCCAGATGGGCTATGACTCCGATGATCCCATGGCGGAAGGGGAAGTGGGGCGCGTGGGGATGGCGATTGATTCTTTGAGGGATTTCGAGATCGCCTTTAAGGACATCCAACTGAACCGAATCGGCACGGGCCTCACCATCAATGCCGTCGCTTCGGTCATGCTCGCCATGTATCAGGCGGTGGCGGAAAAATTCGGATACCGGAATACGGAGATATCGGCGACGCCTCAGAATGATATCCTCAAGGAAATTGTGGGCCGCGGCGCTTGGATCTACCCGGTGGAGCCGGCGGTTCGGCTCATCGGGGATACCATCGAGTACGCCATGAAAGAACTACCCCGGTGCAACCCCGTGTCGGTGGCCGGCTATCATATCAGAGAATCCGGCTGTACTCCGGCTCAGGAAATCTCCTATGCGTTCCTGATCGCATTTGCCTATATCGACAATGTGGTGGCGCGTGGGTACAAGGCCGAGGACTTCGTGGGGAGGTTCTCCTTCAATTTGAACATCTACGGCAATCTGTGGGAAACGGTTGCGAAGTTTCGAGCGGCACGAAAATTGTGGGCAAAACTCCTTCAGGAAAAATACGATGTACAGAACAAAAAAGCACTTTTTCTGCGCGGTATTTTCGGCGGAGGAGGCTCCGGCATGACCAAACAACAACCGGAGAACAATATTATGCGCGGAGCATACTATGCCTTGGGCGCTGCCCTGTCGGGCGCTCAAACCACGGCACTCTGCTCATTTGACGAGGCCTACACCATTCCGACGGAGCGCGCTGCCCTGTTATCCCTCAGGACTTTCCAGATACTCATGGACGAAATCGGCCTCCGGGATACCGTGGATCCTTTGGCCGGGTCTTACTTCATCGAGACGTTGACAAAGGAAATGGAAGCAAAAATTCTGGAAGAGATGGAAAAGGTGGAAAAAGTCGGAGGCATGGTAGCGGCGGTCTCCTCCGGGTTTGTGCAGAGAGAGGTAGCCAGGCAGGCCTACGAGTTTGAGAAAAAAATCCAGGCGGGAAGCGTCACCAAGGTCGGCGTCAACAAATACACGGAAGGTGTCGACATGGAGGTGGAACTTCACGAATATAATGAGGAATGGGCCCGCAAACAAATCGCCCAGCTCAAGGAACTGAAACAAACACGGGACGGAAAGGCGGTTAAAGACTCCCTGAAGGCGCTCGAAAAAGCGGCAAAGGCGACGGAAAACGTCATGCCCTACCTGGTCGAATGTTGTAAGTGCTACGCAACCGTCGGGGAAATGGCCGGCGTCTTCAGGAACGTTTTCGGCGAGTACCGGGAACCCGGTATTTTTTAGAATCCCGGAGGATCATTCGCATGCCAAAAAAAATGAGAAGGGAGGTGAGAAGAAGGTTACTGGAAGCGGAATTCAATCCATCGCAAACATAGAAGGAGGTCGAGATATGAGACGAAACATAGGAGTTGTGCTGGCGGGTCTGTTTTTGGCGACCCTATTTGGAACTGCCTGGACTCCAGCGCCGGCCGTGGCAGCCCCCATCAAACTAAATTACGCGAACTTTCCACCGGCCCCGACATTTCCATGCGTTCAAATGGAGCGGTGGAAAAAAGAAGTGGAAAGCCGTACGGGAGGGAAAGTCGCCATAGACACCTTCCCCGGGGGAACCTTACTCGGTGCGAAAAACATGATGGATGGGGTCATTGCAGGGCAGGCGGACATCGGGTGCCTGTGTATGGCCTATCAGCCGGGGCGGTTCCTCGTCACGAACGCAACCGCCTTGCCCTTGGGGTTTCCTGACGCCACCGTGGCCAGCCTCACACTTTGGGATCTTTACGAAAAGTACAAACCCGAGGAATTCGCAAAGGTAAAGGTCCTCACCATGTTCACCTGCGCACCCGCCAACATCTATTCAAAAAAGCCGGTCAGAAACCTGGAGGACCTGAAAGGGCTGGAACTGAGGGCATCGGGAGGCGTTGCTCAGGCGTTAAAGGCCTTGGGTGCGGCGCCGGTGGGGATGCCCCAGTCCGAAACCCCGGAGGCCCTTCAGAAGGGCGTGGTAAAAGGCGCGGCATCTTCCCTGGAAACCCTGATGGATTTCAAATATGCGGAAATGTGCAAGTACGTGACCATTATGAATGGCCCGATTTACCCTTTTGCCGTGGTTATGAATATGGACAAATGGAATTCTCTGCCGAAAGACGTGCAGAAGGTGATGGATGATATGCAGGTGGAACAGGCCTGGTGGACCGGGAACTACATGGACACCCATGTCAACGACTCCATCGAGTGGTCAAAAAAGAATCACAACATTGAAATTACCACCCTCACGCCACAGGAGTCTGCAAGGTGGGACGAACTCCTCAAACCCATTACCGATCAGTGGATCGAAGAGGCGAACGCGAAGGGCCTCCCCGCGACGAAAATCCTCCAGGATATTAAGGTCGCCAAAGAATATCACTCGCGATTCTAGCCTATTCGACTTGCGGATTTCAGCCCTTAAGCCGAAATCCGCAAGACACGTGGAACAAAACATCCGGCAGTCAGGATCCGGAAATGGAATTTTTGGAAAAGCTCAACCGTATTCTCAATCAACTGCTCGTCTGGATTGCGGGGACCTTCTTGCTGGCAATGGTGGTGATGATCTGCGCAAATGTATTTCTGCGCAGAATATGGACGCCGCTCCTGGGCACCTTTGAACTCATGGGTTACTTTGGGGCTCTTATAACGGCCTTTGCCCTGGGATATACCCAGATCAAAGGCGGGCATATTTCAGTCGATATTCTGGTGCTCAGGTTTTCGCAAAAAGCACAACGGATTCTGAACGGCTTGAACAATCTCCTTTGTATGATTTTTTTCGCCCTGGTGACATGGCAGATTTCCAGCTACGCCGCGACCCTGTGGAGGACAGGGGAAGTGACCGAAACACTCAAAATTATTTATTACCCCTTCACGTATGGCGTCGCCCTGGGCTGTGCCGTCTTTTCACTGGTTTTTCTAACGAACTTCTTAAAGTCGATTATCCCCAAAAAGGAGGACGGGGCGTGAGTCCAACTTTGGTGGGAGTTCTCGGCATTATCATCCTCCTGCTTGTCTTGTTCCTCTTGGGCATGCCGGTGGGGATTGCCATGGCGGTTGTGGGTTTCTGCGGCTTTTGGTATGTGGTTTCATTCAAAGCCGCCATTACCATGGTGGGGGCCGACATTTGGAGCACGTTCTCCAGCTATGGCCTCACGGTCGTGCCGCTTTTCGTGTTCTTAGGATACCTGGCGTTCAATTCAGGAATCGCTGAAAGACTTTACAACACCGCTTACAAATGGTTGGGGCACTGGAGGGGCGGACTGGCCATCGCGACCATCGGCGCCGATGAGCTCTTTGCAGCGATTTGTGGTTCCAACACCGCCACAGCCGCCACCATGGGAGCTGTGGCTTTGCCACAGATGACCAAATACAATTATGACACCCGGTTAAGCACCGGCACGGTTGTCACCGGAGGCACTTTGGGCACGGTGATGCCGCCCAGTGTTGTTCTGATTGTCATCGGGCTTCAGACCGAACAGTCAATCGTCAAGCTTTTCCTTGGCGGAATCTTGCCTGCCGTTCTCCTGGGAATTCTCTTCGCAATCACCATTTTCGTTCTCTGCCGAATCAAACCGGAGTTCGGACCGTCAGGTCCAAAAGCAGGGCTCAAAGCGCGGATAAAGTCTCTTGCGGGAGTGAGTGAGGCGGCTGCCATATTCCTTTTGGTCATCGGCGGTCTTTATGCCGGATGGTTTACTCCCACCGAAGCGGGCGCAGTGGGTGTCTTTTTCGCGTTTATTGCCACCGTACCATTTGGCAGGCTCAAGCTGAAAGGCCTGATCAATTCCATCGGGGAAACCCTGAAGATATCCTGTTTTGTCTTTATGCTTGTCACGGGAGCCATCATTTTTGGGCGCTTCCTGGCGGTCACAAGGATCCCTTTTATGGTTGCCGACTTCGCAGCGAACCTGGATGTATCGCGCTATGTGGTCTTAGCATTCATATTGGTCATCTATCTCATCGGGGGCTGTTTCATGGACTCCCTGGGGTTCCTGGTGTTGACGATCCCCATTTTTTTCCCTTTGGGGATGGCATTGAATTTCGATCCGATTTGGTATTCTATTATCTTGACCATGGTAACCACCATGGGCGCCATCACACCACCGGTGGGTGTCAACATCTATGTCGTCAAAGCGTTGGCGCCGGAAATCCGTCTCGGCACCATTTTCAAAAGTGTAAGCTTTTTCTTGCTGGCCTGCATCATCGGTATCGTCATTTTGATCGCCTTTCCGCAAATCGTCCTGCTTATTCCAGGAATGATGAAATAGGGACCGTTGCGGATACGGTTTCAAAGGCGCCGCTGCCACGGGAAAATGAAAAGCCTGCTTCAATTCAATGTGAAGCGTGGACGCGTAGGACAAATCATAATCCGGAGCAACCTTCTATCATGAGGTGAAAGGACGTATGAAAAAAACCTTTATGCCTGCGGCGAAAACAGAGGAAGAATTGCGGGCGCTGCAACTCAACGGGTTGCAGTGGACGGTAAAGCATGCATACAACGGATCGCCTTTCTATAAGTCTCTACTGACGGATGCGGGGCTCCGCCCGGAAGACATCCGTTCACTCGACGATCTGGAAAACCTCCCCTTCACGACCTCCCAAAATCTCCAAGAAGGATATCCCTTTCCGCTTCTCTCCGTGCCGTTTGAAAAAGTGGTGCGCATTCACGCATCCTCGGGTACAACCGGGAAACGCAAAGTCCTTTGTTATACCCAAAAAGATATCGCGGACTGGACACATTTTTTCGCGCGCTGCTATGAAATGGCTCAGCTGGATCCCGAAGACCGGGTTCAAATTGCCGTGGGCTATGGTGTCTGGACGGCGGGTATCAGTTTTCAAATGGGATGCGAGGCATACGGCGCCATGGCGATTCCAGCGGGTCCCGGAAATTTGGATATGCAGTGCGAATTCCTGATTGATTTTCAGACCACGGTCATGTGCTGTACCGCCTCCATGGGGCTTTTAATGGCCGAAGAGGTGAACCGGCGTGGAATCAAGGAAAAAATAAGCCTTAAAAAAATGATTTTCGGATCGGAACGCTCCAGCGATGCAATGCGGGAGCGGATTCACGACCTCCTGGGCGTGAAACATATGTTCGATATACCGGGGATGACCGAACTTTACGGCCCGGGGACGGGTCTGGACTGCACCTATCATACGGGAATACATTACTGGGCCGATTACTATATTCTGGAAATCCTGGACCCCGAGACCCTGAAACCGGTTCCCGTGGGGGAAACGGGAGAGATGGTGGTGACCACCCTAAAAAAGGAGGCGGCCCCCCTCATTCGTTACCGAACCCGCGACTTGACCCGTATGATCGCCGGAAAGTGCCCTTGCGGTTCCGTCCTTCCGAGACATGACCGCTTGCTCGGCCGTTCCGATGACATGATCATATTTCGAGCCGTAAATATCTACCCCGGACAAATCGATCATGTACTTTCCGGTATCGACGGTATCGGCAGCGAGTTTCAAATTATCCTGGAAAGAAAAGAAGACGGCCGCGACTACATGACATGCAAAATCGAATGTGGAGAGGGCGTTGATCCCGGACAGACCTCGGCACTCACCCAAAAAATTGCGACGGAAATCAAAAAGCAAATTATGGTAAGCGCAAATATTGAACTGGTCGGATACGGATCATTACCGAGGTCCGAAAGGAAGAGTAAACGGGTATTCGATAATCGTGACAACCGTTAAGGAGTTCACACATGATTGACTATGACTACAAGAAGCCCGAGAGTTTGGAACAGGTTTTCAACCTTCTCAAAACCCACGGCTCCAAGGCCAGCCTCATTGCCGGTGGAACGGACGTGATGGTCCAAATCAGAAATACAAAACGGGCGCCCGATGTCTTGATTTCTCTCCGAGCGCTCAAGGACCTCCGGTACATCACCAAAAACGGAGGATATCATATCGGCGCCTTGACCACCCATCGGATGTTGGAATTGTCCGGTTTGATCAAAAAGGAGCTCTCTGCCCTGAATGACGCCGCCGCCTCGGTAGGATCGGTTCAGGTCAGAAATGTGGGCACCATCGGCGGAAATATCTGCACGGCAGCCCCATCCGCAGATACGGCCGGCCCTCTCCTGGTTTTGGATGCCGATGTGGTATTGGAGGGTCCCGAAGGCAGGAGAACCGTTCCCATTGCTGAATTTTTCACCGGGACATACCGGACTGCCCGAACAAAGGATGAGGTACTGATCGAGTTCCATATTCCTGAAAAAATGGGGGAATTCGGGAGCGCCTATTGGAAGCATTCCAGGAGGAAGGCCATGGAATTACCGTTGCTGGGGGTCTCCATTGCACTCAAGCTCTCGGAAAGCAAAAAAATCACCGATGCGAGAATCGCCCTGACGGTGGCGGCACCGACGCCGGTGAGGGCTTACAAGGCGGAAGAATTCTTGAAAGGTAAGCCCGTAAGTGATGCCGTCCTGAAGGAGGCAGGGAAAATCGCCGCATCCAAAGAATGTTGTTCTCCGCGTGACAGCCTGAGGTGTGATGCCTGGTATCGCGAGGAATTAATTGAAGTGCTTGTCCCCCGAATGGCCCAATCGGCCGCGCAACGTGCCGGGGTCAAGTGGAAAAGGAGTCCAAGATGAAAAAGGGATCCATTTCGTTTACCCTAAACGGGGACCCGGTGATTGCGGAAGTCCCATTGACCTGGTCGCTTCTCAAGACATTGCGGGAATACTTTGAATTGACCGGTGCAAAGCAGGGGTGCGGTGTCGGCGAGTGCGGTGCGTGCACGGTCATTGTGGACGGAGACGCCGTTAACGCCTGTTTGTACCCCATTCCTGAGATCGAAGGCAGATCGGCGACCACTATTGAAGGCATTGCCGTTGCCGATGGGACCTTACATCCGGTCCAGAAGGCCTTTCTTGAAAACAACGGGGTCCAGTGCGGATATTGTACATCCGGAATGATCATGTCGGCCAAAGCCCTTCTGGACCGGAACCCCGATCCGACAGAAGACGAAATCCGAACGAGCATCGCCGGCAACTTCTGTCGTTGCACCGGGTATGTTCAGATCGTTGAGGCAATAGAAACGGCCTCAAGAATACGTAAATAGGGCAGGCAATACCCAGAGGAGGAAACGATGTCCGACCATCTCTACGTGGGGAAAAGTGTCCCAAGGACCATAGAAACCGACAAGGTGACAGGCAGAGCCGTTTACATTGATGATCTGAAACGGCCCGGGATGCTTCACGGAAAAATTCTATACAGCAGATACGCCCATGCGAAAATCAAACACATCGACACGTCCAAAGCGCAGAAGCTGACCGGTGTCAGAGCGGTTCTCACCGGACATGACATCCCGGATGTCAGAGTTGGATTCATAAAAGACCAAACGGTGCTGAAAAAGGATGTCGTTCGGCAGTTTCGGGATGAGGTGGCCGCCGTTGCCGCCACCAGCCCCGAAATTGCAGAGGAGGCGCTGAGCCTGATTGCCGTGGAATACGAAGAACTCCCCGGGGTGTTTGATCCATTTGAGGCGATGGAAGCGGACACGCCTCTCGTCCATGAAGTGGATGCGAGAGGAAAACCGGTTCGGAGCAACATCCTGCCGCTGCCTTGGAAATTCAATGCAGGGGATATCGAACAGGGACGTAAAGATTCAGCCTATGTGGTAACGGATACCGTTCGCACGCCATGGGTCGCACAGGGCTGCCTGGGCACCAGCGGCTGCATTGCAGAGTTTGATTCCACAAATAACTTGATTTTATATAACCAAACCAATGTTCCCTTTTGGGATAAGCAAAGAATCACGGAATACTTCGCCCAGATCGGTCTGCGGGGAAAACGGGTTCGGGTTTCAAATGTGGTGGTGGGGGGAAGTTTCGGAACAAAACTGGATACGGACATTTATGAATTTATCTGCATCCAACTCGCGTTAAAGACCCGCAGGCCCGTCAAGATTCAGTTCACCCGGGAAGAAGAGTTTCACGCAATGCCGCCGAGGCAGCCGGCACATTTTACGATCGAGCAGGGATGTGACAAAGATGGGAAACTGACGTTCCGAAAATCGGAAGCGATTCTTGACAACGGCGCTTACACTTCATGGGGGGCGACCACCCCCTCGGTAATGATGATGCCCATGTCCTCCCTATATCGCGTTCCCAATGTGAGCTTTGTCGCAACGTGTGTGTATACAAACAACATCTACTGCCAGGCCATGAGAGGCTACGGGAATCCCCAGGCAACCTTCGCCGTGGAGACTTCCATGGATACCCTGGCGGAAGCCGCCGGCATCGACCCGGCGGAATTCAGACGCATTAACTGCAATCAGCCGGGTGAGGAAACGCCCATGCGACTAAAAATTACATCCTGCGGCCTCAGGGAATGTATCGACTCGGTGACGGATAAGCTGAACTGGACCGAAAAAAAGGGCAAACGCAACCGCAGGGGTGTCGGAATGGCTTCTCTCATACATGTTGCCGGGGGCGCGAGGGTCTATAAGTCAGACGGCCATGGAATGCGGATTAAAGTGGATGAACACGGCAATGTCGATGTCCTGTCAGGCGGAACAGATCAAGGCCAGGGATCTCCCACGGTGCTTTCACAGATCATTGCCGAAGCCCTCGGGTTCAAACCGGAGGACATCTCGATGACATTCGGTGATACGGAACTCTGCCTCTGGGATGCCGGAACCCATGCAAGCCGCCACACCTTTGTCGCGGGAAATGCGGCCCTCATGGCCTGCCGAAAAGTAAAAAACCAGATCCTCGAGATGGCTGTTGCGCATATCCCGGGCTTACTCAAATCCAAGTTCAAACGCGAGAAGCGGAAAAACCCGGATTTCGTGGAACCGGATCTTGATTACAGCCTGATATCGAATCCTGAAAAACTGGACATCAGAGACCGGATGGTTTTCCCCAAAGATGAACCCGACCACCCCTATTTCAGAACGGACGTCAGTGGGATTTTGAGAAACGGTCTTCATATAGGGACGGGGGAAAGCAAAACCGTTATGGCGGAGGCGTTCTACGATCCTCCCACAGAGATGCTCGACAGAGAACTTAAAGGGAACCTTTCCTGTACCTATGCCTTCGGTACGACCGGTGTAGAGGTCGAAGTGGATACGGAAACGGGGGAAGTGAAGATTCTAAACCTCTATGCCGCACACGATGTCGGAAAGGCAATAAACCCCAAGCTTCTGAAAGGCCAAATCTATGGGGCCGGTTATATGGGGGTCGGTTACGGCCTTACAGAGGAAATAAAGCTGAGGAATGGAAGGGTCATGAATGCCAGTTTGAGGGACTACAAAATACTGACAGCCATGGACGTTGTCCCTGTTACGCCGATCGTCATCGAACTGGGAGATGCGGATGGCCCGTTCGGGGCCAAAGGAATCGGCGAACCCGGTCTCGTTCCTACGGCTCCAGCCATTGCCAATGCCATCTACGATGCCGTCGGCGTCCGAATCACGGATTTGCCGATCACGCCGGAAAAGGTTCTGGCTGCGCTCAAAGACCGAGGCGATGTCTGCTGAGCCGGAAGCCGGGAAATCACGGAAGTTTTCTATACTTTCCTGACGGCGTCTTGAAGCGAAACGGCTGGCTCACGAGCATGCCAAAGCGGTGGCCCCTTACATAGCCGGCTTCAAATCCACTGTGTTTATCTCTCAAACAGACGACCGCCAATGTGGATGAGGAAGATCGCTTCTGATAGCAGGAGGTCTACATGTCTGATAACACGTTTTTTCGTCTGGGCTGTGACATCGGTGGAACGTTTACCGACTTCGTCCTTCTGAACGATCAGACAGGTGAAATACGGATTAACAAATGCCTGACGACACCGAGTGATCCCTCGGACGCTGTTGAGCGGGGCATAAAAGAATTGGAGCAGGTGACCCCCGGCTTCGTGGAAAAGCTTGATGAAGTGATACATGGAACAACGCTGGTCATTAATTCGATTATAGAGAGAAAAGGAGCGAAGACCGGGCTCATCACCACCAAAGGGTTCAGGGATATCCTGCAGCTTGGCCGGGAGATCCGATATGCTCCCTATGACATCTTCGCGGAATTTCCCAAGCCGTTGGTGTCGAGGAGGTTCCGGCTCGAGGTGGATGAGAGAATCCGGAGCGATGGCGCTGTTCTCAAGCCATTGAATCGGGACGAAGCGACAGAAGTAGTTCGCCGACTGGTCGAGATGGGTGTTGAATCCATTGCTGTCTGTCTTCTCAATTCTTTCGAAAATCCGGCCCATGAATTGATGATCAAGGAGGTTATCCAGACCGAAGCACCGGGCATTTCCATCTCAATTTCCTATGAAGTCCTGCCCCAAATCAGAGAGTACGAAAGAACCAGCACCACCGTCACGAACGCGTATGTGAAACCGCTGACGGGTCGGTACCTCTCCAGGCTTTCCGAAAGACTGAGGTCCATAGGCTCCAAGGGCAAACTGTTTATCATGCTCTCAAGCGGCGGCATCACATCCGTTGAAACGGCTGCTGAATTTCCGGTCAGAATTATTGAGTCCGGACCCACCGCAGCGGTCATTTCAGGCCAGTACTACGGAAAACTTTTTGACATTTCCGAGATGTTTTGTTTCGACATGGGGGGAACCACGGCAAAGTCCTGCCTGATTCAACGCGGCGTTGCCGGCGTTGTCCCTACCTTTGAGGTGGGTCGTGTACAGCGGTTTATGAAGGGCAGCGGGCTTACCATTCAGGTCCCCGTGGTGGATCTCATGGAGATTGGCGCCGGGGGCGGCAGTATCGCCCACGTAAGTAAGATGGGGACGTTGCAAGTGGGACCGGAAAGCTCGGGGGCCGACCCCGGCCCCATGTGCTATGCCGGAGGAGGAACGGAACCGGGTGTAACGGATGCGGATCTGTTGTTGGGCTATTTGGATGAGAATTATTTTTTGGGCGGGCAAATGAAGCTCGATAAAGAGGCTGCGCGACTGGGCGTCACGGAGAAAATTGCAGCGCCTTTGGGCGTGCCTTTCATCCAAGCGGTGTGGGGCATCCACGACCTCATCAATGAAACCATGGCCGCGGCGGCCAAAACACATATCGCTGAAAAGGGCGGCAATCCCAGGGTTGCAACGGTCGCTGCGTTTGGGGGGGCAGGTCCCGTGCATGCGTATGGTCTGGCCAAGAAACTGGGCTCCCCCAGGCTTATCGTACCGCCCAACGCGGGCGTCGGCTCCGCACTGGGATTTTTCACGGCCCCCCGGGCCTTCGATCTGGTGAGGAGCCACAAGGTGGGACTGGAGGCGGCGGATTTTGGTGAAATCGAAACCATCTTTCAGGAGATGCAAGCCGAGGGCGCCAAGACGCTTGAAAAATCAGGGACAGCCGATGAAATCATGTTTGAGAGGTCCGTCGATGTTCGTTTTGTCGGTCAAGGCGCTGAGACCAATATTTCCATTCCCGAACGCACGTTTACCGAAATCCCGAAAAAAGTAGTGCGTCGTCGATTTGATGCGATGTACGAAAAGCTTTACGGGAGAACTTATCCCGACTCTCCGGTGGAGTTCATCAACTTCAAGGTGAGAGCGAGCCTGCCCGAGCGGCTCCTGCAACTGCCGAAGTTCCCGAGAGGCTCAGGGTCCGTGAAGGATGCCCTTAAAGGCGAACGCAAAGCCTACTCGGGAATTGCCAAAGACTTCATCTCTTACCGGGTTTATGATCGTTATAAGCTGTGTCCGGATGCGAATTTTAAGGGCCCGGCAATCATTGAAGAACGGGAATCAACGGTCATTGTCGGCGAAGACGCCGCGGTGTCCGTGGATGATTTCGGGTTTCTGTGGATTGATCTATGATGGGTATTCAGCTCAGGGCATAAGAGGCAAGGGACATCCGCACGGCAACGCCCATCTTTTCCTTATGCCTTAGGCCCTAAGCCGTGTGCCCCCTTTTCTCAATGAAAAACTTGATTTTCGGGACCATTGAATGACTTCCATCTTTACGTTGATTCAGGAGGCACCCCCATGGGTCGGAAATTTGATCCCATAACCTTGGAGATTCTCTGGCGCAGACTCCTTTCCGTAGTGGATGAGGCGGACAGCACGGTTGCACGGACCGCCTTCTCAAGCCTGCTGAGAGACGCCCACGACTACACCTGTATGTTCACGGACAAAAAAGGCAGAGAACTGGCCCAGGGAACATTTGCGACACCCGGCCAATCCGGCGCCATGGCACTGGGGATTAAGAATCTCGTGAACAAGCTCCCGACGGAAGGGTACAAGCCCGGTGACGTCTTTATCACCAACGATCCCTGGGCCCTGGCCGGGCATCTCAATGATGTGTGCGTGATGAGCCCGATCTTTTACAAGAACAAGCTTACCGCATTTACTGCCTGTGTTTTTCACCACTCCGACATCGGCGGACGTGTATCCTCGGACAATCATGATGTGTTCGAGGATGGGTTGTTCATTCCCCTGGTGAAGCTTTACGATGGCGGCGTCTTCAACCAGGCGGTCTTAGAAATGATTCGTTGGAATGTTCGAACCCCGGACGAAGTCACCGGTGACATTCGCTCCCAGATTGCCGCGAATCATGTCTGCGCGGAAAAAATCATTCAGATGCTGGATGAATACGAAATGGAGGGCCTGGATGCCCTGGCCGAGGAGATTATCCGCCGCACTGAAAAAAGCATGAGAGCTGCCATCCGAGAAGTTGCCGACGGCGTTTACAAGGCGGAAGGGATCGTGGAACAAATGGAGGGTAAGGACGATGTGATCATCAAGGTATCCGTTGAGGTGGATGGAAGCGATATCATCGTGGACCTTGACGGGTCTTCCCCGCAGGTGGACTGGGGCGGCAATGTGGTTTACAACTTTACCTATGCCTATGTTCACATGGCAATGAAAAGCATGTTCGATCCGGATATTCCCAACAATGACGGATGCGCAGCCCCGATCACCATGAAGGCGCCCGAAGGAACCGTGGTGAACTGCAAGTTTCCGGCCGCTGTGGCCGCCCGCATGCAGATCGGACATTTTCTCACAGAGATTATCTACAGAGCCATGGCCGGGGCACTTCCCGACAGGGTGATCGCAGGAAGCGGCGGCACGCCTGCAACCATGAACGTATTTTATGGAAAGCGAAACGACGGCAGACCGTTTCATTCGGTGATCATCAGAGGCGGAGGTATGGGCGCAAGTGCCAAAAATGACGGCTATTATGATTTTATATTCCCTGCCAACGGCGCCAATACCCCCGTGGAGATATTCGAGAGCGATACACCACTCATCGTGGAAAAAAGGGAATTCCTCACAGACTCCGGCGGCCCGGGAAAGATGCGGGGGGGGTTGGGAAGACGGGTGGTATTCAGGGTCCCTGACGACGCGTATGCACCGCTCCCGCCGGTAAATCTGGGCATTCAGTCCGGAAGGTTTCGTTATCCTCCGGAGGGACTGTTTGACGGAAAGAATGGGGGCAAGGCTCAGTTTCTGATTAATGGGAAACCGGGAAATCCATACGGGTTGACACAGTTCGGTCCGGGCGACGTCGT
>JAWOGN010000200.1:0-10110 GCA_046496815.1 Desulfatiglandaceae bacterium | reverse complement strand
GCTCGGCAACAGCCATATCTTCGAGGCCAGACGACTGTCTAGCACTCATCGTAGACGTAACCCCAAAAAAGGATGTTCAGGCCGCGGCAAAAAATCACTCTTTTGTCTCTTTCTCGCGGCCATCTCCAATATAAATATATCTGTCGAAAAGCCGCTGGTATTCGGACCAGCGGTTGCCTGTCTGCAGTCCGTGGTCGATGACCTGCTGGAAGTACTGGACGTGGGCGTCGAGATTGTCGGCATAGTGCAGCGCACAGGCCTCGGCTGTCATGGGCACAACAGGGGCCCCGTATTCCTTCTGTCCGTGATGACTCAGCAGAATATGGCACAACTGGTCGGCAAGCTCCGGTGGAAAGCCGTCAATCTTCTCGATGGCCCGGGTGACCATGCGGTCGGTGTGGACGATATGGCCCACCAGCCGCCCTGTGTCGGTGTAATCGATGGTATGCTCGGCCTGCAGCTCCTCCAGCTTTCCGATATCATGAAGCAGTGCACCGCTGATCAGCAGGTCGCGATCCAGCTCCGGGTGTATCTCCTCGACGGTCAGAAGTATCTCCACGACACCGACGGTATGTTCCAAAAGCCCGCCCAGGTGTGAATGGTGCAAAGCCTTCGCACCGGGCGCCTGGCTGAAGGCGGCCACGAATTCAGGATCGGAGAAAAATGCCTCCAGAAGCTGCCGCAAATATTTGTTTTCCACCTGGTTGACCTCGGATATCTCCTGCAAGGCATTTTCAATAAAGGCCATATCCTGAGCGATAAAAGTGAACCAGACATTGTAGGTATGATTCCTCAGATAGTTGTGTGTTACACCTGGATGCCTGTTTACCACGTCAACGAACTGCTCAATTTTTTCTTCAGGCACCTTGGCCGCACAGAGCGTGCTTTGAAAATTCAGGCGATCGGAATGGAAATTCCCCCCAATCCGCCTGATAACGCCTAGTTTTTTGAGTTTTTTCACCCGATGGAAGGCCTCAGACTCGGAGAGGCCCAGTCTCTTTCCCAACTCATGGTAAGGTCGAGGTGTAAGGGGAAACCTCGACTGAATTTCGTTCAAAATATCCTTATCGGTTTTGTCCATTCCGTCCGTAGACACCCCTTCCAGCCGGTTGGTACACGCACAATGGTTCCTCGGCCATGTAGTCACCCGTTGCCTCAAAGGCTCGCGCCCGGCAGCCGCCGCAAAACCGGATATATTCGCATCGCCCACACTTCCCCTTGTAGGATGAGAAATCTCGGAGCTGATTGAAAATTTCGGATTCATGCCAGATTGATGGGAACGCGGAATTCTTCAGATCGCCGCAGTTGAGCTCCAAATACCCACAGGGTTGGACTATCCCGTCATGTGAAATAAAGCAAAAACCGGTCCCGCCCAGGCACCCGCGCGTGACCGCATCCAAGCCGTAGGTGTCAAAATCCACCGTCTCGCCTTTGGAAAGCGCCTCCTGACGCAAGATTCTGTAGTAGTGGGGGGCGCATGTCGCCTTCAAGTGTAAAGGAACCTTGTCTCTCATACGGTAAAACCAGCGAAGCAGTTTCTCGTAGGCCGCCGCATCAATTTCCTGATTGATCATTTCCTTTGCGCGCCCTGTGGGCACCAGCAAGAAAATGTGATGCGCCGCCGCTCCCAAGCGGACAGCCATATCAAGGATTTTCTTCACACGATGCACATTGTGCCGGGTCACGGTGGTGTTAATCTGAAATTCGACCCCGGCCTTTTTGAGCAAGTCAATGCCCTTCATGCTTGCCTCGAAAGCGCCGGGCACCTTTCGAAACGCATCATGCTGAGAGGCATCCTCGCCATCGATCGAAATGCTGACCCGCTTTATTCCCGAGGTTTTCATCAATTCAACGATACCGGGCGTCAATCGGGTTCCATTGGTAGCCATCACCATCCGGAGGCCCAACCGAGTCCCTCTGTCGGCCAGGTCGAAAATATCTTCTCTCAAGAGAGGCTCGCCGCCTGTCAGGATAACAATGGGTTTCCCCACCAGGCGAATCTGCTCCAGGATTTCCATACACTTCGCTGTATCGAGCTCTCCGGGATAGGGTCCTTTTTCGGAACTGGCCCTGCAATGCACACAGGCGAGATTGCATTTACGGGTAACTTCCCATGCGACAAGCCTGAGGTTGGCCCCGCTTTCGTTTACAACCGGATCGCGAGGGTGCGGTTTTGAAGCGTTGTTGCTGTGACGTGTCATTGTGGTTTCATGGAGTCGTTTACGGGTTCGGATTCAAAGGGATTTGACCTTTGGAAAAAATGCCGTCAACTCAAAAGAGGCGTTTAAGATAGACCCGGGGCCTCTACTTGAAAATTCCTGCGTTCATGCCATCACGCATTAAAATATAACGGGTAATCCCTTATTTTCAAACAAAAACATGGAAATAAAATTCCTTGACAAAAACACGAGCATTTGTTTCTTTGATTATTTTTGAGTAAAAGGGGGTGATGCATCCCATCGCCCCCTTATCTTGAAGCATTCTTTCAGGCTTTCATTGGGGATTTTTAAGCTTCACGCATCCAAGAAATAACCATGGTACGCCCCAAAAAACAGCCTGAGAAATAAAAAAACCGGGATTAAAGGACAAGATATGGCGTTTCCGATCAATCGGCCGCGGCGGCTGAGAACCACTCCCACCATTCGACACATGGTCCGGGAAACAGCCCTCACGCCGCACGACTTCATTTTGCCGCTTTTTGTGATGGAGGCAACTGAAAAAGGCTTCAAAAGACCCATAAAAAGCATGCCGGGATGTTACCATCTGAGCCCCGACATGGCAGCCGAAACAGCAAAAGAAGCATATTCGGTGGGAGTACCGGCCATAATTCTTTTCGGCTTGCCCATCAAGAAAGACAGTCAAGGATCCTCTGCGTGGGCGGATGACGGGGCGGTTCAACGGGCAGTTCACGCCGTCAAAGATGCCAGACCTGAAATCTGCGTGATTTGTGATACCTGTCTGTGCGAATACACGGATCATGGGCATTGCGGCATGCTGCACGGGGAGACTGTGGACAATGACGCCACGTTGGAATTGCTGGCGAAAACGGCGGTGAGTCAGGCCCGAGCCGGCGCAGACATGGTCGCCCCATCAGACATGATGGATGGGAGGATCGGAGCGATTCGAAAAGGCCTCGATGATGCAGGTTTCATTGACACGGCCGTCATGTCCTATGCAGCCAAATTTGCCTCCTCGTTTTACGGCCCTTTCCGAGAGGCCGCAGATTGTGCCCCGGCGTTTGGGGATCGAAAGACGTATCAGATGGACCCGGGAAATTCTCGAGAGGCAATGCGGGAGATCGCCTTGGACATTGAAGAGGGGGCGGACATCATCATCGTCAAGCCGGCCTTGCCATATTTGGATATTATCAAATCCACCCGTGACCGCTTCCCTCTGCCCGTGGCCGCCTATCAGGTCTCAGGCGAGTATGCCCAAATCAAAGGTGCGGCAGCCATCGGCCTGGTTGACGAAGTCAGCAACATGATGGAGAGCCTAACCTCCATCAAAAGGGCCGGCGCAGACATGATTATCACTTATTTCGCCATCAATGCCGCCAAAACGCTGGTCGACCAAATGACAAGTTGTGCCGACGTCCGCATGTAACCCCAACCGATCAGGCCGCGTTTACATCTCACGCTGAACTTTTCGGAGTGACGACCTGAGTATTGACAGCCCTTTTTCAAACTCGTCATCCTTGATAACCAGAGGCATCAACGTCCTGATTACATTGCCGTAGTTTCCGCAGGACAACGTGATGACGCCTTGCTCATAGCAAAGCTGCACGACTTTTTTTGCCGCATCGCCTGCCGGCTCTTTTGTTTTTCTATCGCGGACAAGCTCCATCGCCAGCATGGGTCCTATGCCGCGGACCTCTCCGATAAGGGGCAATTCCGCTGCCAGCTTATCAAGTTCGGCTCTGACCCTATGGCCCAGGGCCGTTGCTTTTTCCAGGAAGCTCGCTTCTTCTAAAATGCCGATAACCGCCAGCGCAGCTTGGCAGGCAATGGGATTCCCGCCATAGGTTCCGCCCAGTCCGCCTACATGCGGCTTGTCCATGATTTCGGCTTTGCCGGTAATTGCACTGATCGGCACCCCGGCACCCAGGGATTTCGCACTCAAGGTGATGTCGCCGGCCACCCCGTGATGCTCGCTCGCGTACATCTTGCCGGTTCGCCCCATTCCGCTCTGTACCTCGTCGAGGATGAATACGATGCCGTACTTTCCACAGATCTCCTTCACGCGTTTGAGATATCCCTCCGGTGGCACGATGAATCCACCCTCTCCGATAACCGGCTCTATAATAATTGCGGCCACGCTGTCCGCGGCGACGGTGCTGATAAAATAGTCCTCCAGGTATTCGGCGCATGCGAGTCCGCAGGAGGGATATTGCAGATTAAAGGCGCAACGGTAGCAATAAGGCGCCGGAATGCGATACACTTCCGGAGCAAAGGGACCAAACTTGTATTTGTAGGGCATGATTTTACTGGTGAGGCTCATTGCCATCAATGTTCTGCCATGAAACGCATAGTCCAAAGCAATGACGGCGGGTCGCTCGGTCCAGTATCTCGCAATCTTTACCGCGTTTTCCACCGCCTCGGCCCCACTGTTTGCCAACATGGTCATCTTGTCAAAATCACCGGGCGTAATTTCATTGAGTTTTTCCGCCAGCGCGATATAGGGTTCATACATGACCACATGAAAGCACGTGTGAATGTATTCATCCGCCTGCTTTTTAATCGCAGCGACAACCGCATCGGCACAATGTCCGACATTTTCCACGCCGATGCCGCCGGCAAAATCGATATAGGATTTCCCATCCACATCCACAAGCACCGCCCCGTGTGCTCGCTCGACGAACAAGGGAGTCACGTTGAATACCCCTTTCGGGACATTGGCCGCTCGCCGCTGAAGTAACTTCTCTGTTTTCTCACCCATTTTTATTCTCCATTTTGTAATGCCTAGATTCCCAAATACGCTTTCTTGACGTGTTTATCTTCGAGAAGCGCTTCGCCTTCACCTTCCATTGCCAACCGGCCGTTTTCCAGCACATAGGCGTAATTGCTGATGCTCAAGGAGTGTTTGACGTCCTGCTCTACCAAAAGAATTGTTGTACCCCGTTTGTTGATTTCTATGACCGTCTCAAAAATGCCCTTGATCAGTATGGGCGCCAGTCCCAGCGAAGGTTCATCCAGCATCAAAAGAAGGGGGTTGGACATCAGTGCACGACCGATGGCAAGCATCTGTTGTTCCCCGCCCGAGAGCGTACTGGCAAGTTGATTTGCTCTCTCCGACAACACGGGAAAGAGCGCAAAAACGAGTCGCAGCGTCTCATCTTCCTTGCCTTGCGCCCTTTTCGGGAAGGCGCCGATTTGCAAATTCTCCATCACCGTCATCAACGGAAAAAGCCGTCTTCCCTCCGGGATGTGAATAACCCCCCTTTCTACGACCTCACTGCTTTTGAGTGTGCTGACGACATCTCCGTTGAACCGAATCTCCCCTTTTTTCGGAACGAGCAAGGCGGAAATCGTTTTGAGCGTCGTAGACTTTCCTGCCCCGTTGCTGCCGATTATACTGACGACACTGCCGTCCGCAACCTCCAGGGACAGTCCAAAAATGATTTGGACATCGCCATAATAGACATCGATACCCTTAACTTCCAGCAAGGACATATTCTTCCCCCAGATACGCTTTAATTACCTGCTCATTCGATGCAATTTCTTCGGGTTGTCCTTCGGCGATCTTTTTTCCGTAATGAATCACGACGATTAAATCGGACAGTGACATGATCGCTTGCATGATGTGCTCGATCAAAAAAATTGTAATGCCGCGCTCGTTGATTTTCCGAATGATCGTAATGACTTGTTCGACTTCAGCAGGTCGAAGGCCCGCCATCACCTCATCCAGAAGCAGTAGCGTGGGTTCGGTCGCAAGCGCACGCGCCAGCTCGAGCCTTTTTCTGTCTGCAATGGTAAGACTTTTGCCGAGGACATCCTTCTTGTCCATCAAACCCACAAACTCCAGCACTTCCAGTGCCTTTTCTTCAGCCTCATTTCTATTTTTACTCCGCAGGAAACCACCCACTGTCACATTCTTAAGGACGGATTTGGTGGGAAACGGCTTTACCAGCTGAAAAGTCCTAACAATACCTCTTCGACACACATCGTAGGGTTTCAGATGGGTTATGTCATCATCCTTGTACAGCACTCGACCTGACGTGGCGGAATAAAGGCCGGCAACGCAGTTAAACGCGGTGGACTTTCCGGCACCGTTCGGCCCGATGAGTCCGAATATCATGCCCGCTTCTATCGTGATATCCAATTTATCAACCGCCCTCAACCCACCGAAGTCTTTCGTTAACCGATCAATCTCTAATAGTTTCATGATCTCGCACCTTCGAATCGATCCAGAATGTTGTTGTAAATTCTCGCAAGTGGTTCGGTTATCCCCCGCGGTTGAAAAATCATAACCAGCATCAGGACGATACCGTACATCACCAGATGTATTCCCAGATAGGAACCTCCCAGATATAAACGCGTCAACTCCGCAACAGGGACCAACAAGAAGGAACCCAGGACCGGTCCTGCAATGGTGCCTCTTCCGCCGACGATGGCGATAAACGCGATTTCAAAGGCAAATTCCAAATTCATAATCCCTTTTGGATATATGTACCGGACCAACTGGGCATAAAAAGTGCCGCCCAAAGCAGTCAGGAAAGTGCTCATCATCATCGCAATAATTTTGCATCGAAAAACATTGACGCCCAGGGCCTCCGCCGCCTCCTTATCTTCGCCGCCGGCCATCAAATAGTAGCCCAAACGGGATACGGAAACCTTATAGGTAATGTAGAGTACAACCGCAGTCATAAAAAGAATCACATAGTAATACCATATCTTGTTATCAAACTGGAAATAATAGAAAGAATCGCCCTTCAAAGGCAACAGAAGCCCTTGCGGTCCATTGATCTTCACGCCAAAAATTTCCTTTGTATTTTCAGTGACAACCCGCAAACCTTCCAGAAAGGCGATGGAGGCCAGCGCAAAATAGGCACCCCGCAGTTTTAAGGTGGGTAGACCGATGAGCAGACCTGCAATCATGGCCAAAAATGCGCCGACAAACATCCCGATCCAAGGGGTGAGCCCCAATTCAATAAACAGCAATGTCGACGTGTAGGCGCCGATACCCGCAAAAAGGGTGTGTCCCAAGGGCAAAACCCCGGCAAAACCCCCTACAAGGTTCCAGCTGGTCGTCAAATAGGCATACAACAACACCAATACCATGAGTTGCAGGAAAGATGGGTTTCTAAAAAACACAGGGATCACGATGAGGACCAGTATACACAAGACAGGCGGCACAATTCTGATAGGGTTCCTTTTCCCTTTATTCTCCATATTTCGCTCCTACCACTCCTGCTTATAGCCGAAAAGTCCTGAAGGTTTGAAAAAAAGAACCAGAAGAAATATGAGATATATCAATCCCTCTGTCCAAGTTGCGGTCATGAACTGAGCCCCGACCGACTCTACGACACCAATAATAATACCGCCGATGAGAGCGCCCGGGATACTGCCCAAACCCCCAAGCACCACGATGATAAACGCTCTGATATCGAAGACGACGCCGACTGTCGGATGAACATAATAGAACGGCATCAGAACGACGCCTGCAACCCCGACCAGGGCGATGCCGACGCCGAATGCAAGATCATAGATGAACTCGGAGTCAATCCCCATCAAACGGGCCGCATCTCTATCCTGCCCCACTGCTCTGATGGCCCTGCCGGTTCTCGTTTTCTTCAAGAATAGCCACAGGATTAAACTCGTGAGTAATGTGATGATCAAGCCGTATAATCTCGGTTTATTTATAATCAAATCCCCATCACCAAAAATCAATGTTTTGCCGCTATGTGAGGTTTTGACCGTCCGATAAAAGGCGCCGAAAAGCAACAATGCCATGGCATCCAGAAAAATCCACAGCCCGGAAGTCAGAAGGATCACGCTAATGGGCTCCCTCACGTCTTTCTCTGCTTTGAAGGCCGGGTATATCAAAAATCGTTGTGTGAAAAAGCCGAGGAAAAAAAGCACGGGCACAACCACAAATAACCCAATATACGGATCAACTCCGGTCAGCTTGATCAACCAGTAGGTGACAAACATGGCCACCATCAGGAAAGATCCGTGGGCGAAATTAATGACTTTCATCACACCGAAGATGAGGGTTAAACCCAAAGCGGTGAGCCCGTAGATGCTGCCCATTGTGACACCGGAGATTATCGCCTCTAGTAGATACATCGGTCACCTCAACGCAATCATGATACCTCGGAGTTTTACCAAAACTTGGGAAGGGTGCCTCCATGCGGGAAACGTTCCCCCATGGAGGCGATGCAGGTTTGAAGTGGTGTTACCGCTCAGACCACTTTGGAATCGGATACACAGGCTTAAACCCTTCCCGAGCGGAGTAAGGCGGCCATACAGTCACCCGATCAAGCTGACCATCGACCATCAAGATCTGCTGCACAATCAAACCCGCTTGCGGGTTTTGGCCCTGTTCGTCGAAGGTGACCTTGTCATAGGCAACAATAAAGCCCGTGCCGCCTGTGAGATTCGTCGTCCGCAAGGCTTCGGCGATTTTTACCGGATCCGTCGACGCCGACTTCTCCAGGGCGCCCTTTATCACATACATGGCGGCATAGACATTTGCAGCCTCCGGGCTCAAAAAGGTGCCGTACTTCGCTTTAAACTTCTCGTTCAACTCCTTCAGGCCCGGCCGGGGTAAATCCGCAGCCCACTCGACTGCGTCGAAAAAATACAAGCAATTTTTACCCGCGTTTTCCATGAAAGTCGGATCGGCGTGGCCGCCGCCACTTCCGACCATCGCTTTCACATCGACCTTCATTTCAGCCAATGTGTTCATCAACAAAATGGCATCCGCAGCATAGGACACAAAAAGAATCGCATCGGGTTTGGCTCTCTTGATTTTGATCACCACCGGCGTAATGTCGGGGGTTGTGGCCGGATAAGGCTCATCCAGCACGACTTCCATGCCTGCCTTTTCCAGCAGTGGCCGCCACCCTTCCGCCGTGGACTGACCCCAGTCGGTGTTCTCATACACCAACGCCACCTTTTGGATCGGCTCTATTTTGCGCATGGCCTCCAGAAACCGGACCTGGTCTCTGGCATACCATGATGCTTTGGCAGCAAGCCTGAAAACATATTTGAAGCCACGTTCCGTAATGGCGTCTTTCACCGAGACCGGAACCACGTAGGGGACTTTGTAACGTTCCGCCACCTCAGTGCTTGGGAAGCTCACCGCACTTTGATATGCACCCGTTATGACACTCACATTGTCGACATTGATCAGACGCTCCGCTTCTGAAATGGCGATCTTTGGATCTCCGCGGCTGTCGGCATACACCATTTTGATTTTGGCGCCGCCTAGGGACTGAATTCCCCCACTGCCGTTGATCTCCTCAACGGCAAGCTCCCGAACTTGCCGCCCGACCATTCCGATGGGAGCCGCAGAGCCGGATAAAGGCAGGATGTTGCCGATCACCACCTCGTCAGCCGCACCTGCCGGGCCTGCATACGTCAGCCCAAACGTCAAGGCAAAAAGACATAGACCCAGAAAGACGAAAACTCTTTTCATAACAAGCCTCCTTTTGATAAATTTGTAAAATCAAAATCCAATTTTCCCGCTCACAACAATACAATATCACCCCCTTTCTTGCCTCTTCACGCCCCCTATCGGGTAGAAGAGAAATTTCGCAATTTTCAGTGGGTATGCCATAAAGACCCGGCCCGACTGCCCCAGCACAACTACCTCATGTCCCATGCGTGAACGCGTGCTGTTTGTGAGGTTGGTAGGAGATTATACTTTTAGAAATATGTCCTGCTAAAGATTGTTTGGGTCGGCCGCTCGATATCGAGTAGGGTTTGGATGAAGATGGGTTCATCATATCTGTAGCCGTCAATTTTCAGCACCCGGCAAATTGAAATTACAGATGGACGATACGACGCTGATACGAATTATGATTTAAAGATTTCAGCGCCGTAAGAATAGGGGAACGACGGTTTCGTGTCAAGCGAACAATGAAACGTTATGCAATTAAATCCGCTT
>JAWOGN010000388.1:0-3707 GCA_046496815.1 Desulfatiglandaceae bacterium | reverse complement strand
TTCAAGCGGTTATAACCTTTGAACCCTGAACTTTGAACGTGGAACCGCTCAGTTTAGGAGGCATTTTGTCATCCCCGCCCTGGCACCATTAAGTCTGGAGAAGGGACTTGCGAGCCGAAGCCGACCGTCTGCATCCCGGAAGAAGCCGGCGAACGCCTTGTCGCCCGACTTCTCAGCATCTTGGAGGTAGGCGCCGCGGTTTGCAACCCTGCAGTGTGGGGTACGGCACGCCGATGAGGTCTTAATTCCCGTCTTTCTTAGGCGCTCATTTCCATGGTATTCCGCCTCTGTTTCTATACGGCTTTTCCCTTAAATCCACAGAAAGTGCCCGCCCCTTAAAAAAGGGCAATCAGGTTCTTTTGCGGCCGGGTTCCATACTCCCTTTGCGCATATACTATACAGGATGAACCCCATTTACAGTTTGGCCGAGTTTCCGGTCTATTGGTATCAGGGTCATTAAATCCGGATAATCCACCGCGATTTTCTCCGCATTCCAAGCGATAATTTCAGTTTGAAATAGAAACATGGAGCTTGCTTTTCAACATCTATCCGCATTCTTGGCGCAGGTTGGAGACTTCCTTGCTTTTGACACGGCTCGCCTGGCCGAAGGGGACATGGTTTTTCGCTTGTCCATTCAAGGGTGCCTTCTTATTGGATCCGCCTTTTTTTCCAGTTCCGAGACGGCGCTTTTTTCCCTGTCCGATGTGGACCTTGAACAGCTACGAAAGCAACGCCATTCCCGTTCCGATTTGCTTCATGCCTTGCTCAGCCAGCCCAGACGCTTGATTATTTCCATATTGTGTGGAAACGAATTGATCAACATCGCAGCCACCGCGAACATGACAGGAATCCTCGTGGCGCTTTACGGCGGGGAGCGTGCTGGAGTGTTAAGTGTCATTGTGATGGTGCCCTTGCTTTTGCTGTTTGGAGAAATCACTCCTAAAACCATCGCCGTTTCTCACCCCGTTCAGGTCAGCACACGGCTCATCTGCATGCCTCTGAATGTCTGGATTCGTCTCAGTGTTCCCATTCGATGGGCGATTCGTCTTGTGGCGGACAAGCTGACCACATGGATCGTGGGCGAAGAGCGAGATGTGGATCATTTGTTGAGAATGAGCGAGTTTCGCTCCCTTGTGGCTGAAATCGAAGAGGAGGGCCTGGTCACCGCCACGGACCGGGTCCTTATCTACAACCTTTTGGAGGCGGGCAACACGGAAATTGTCCACATCATGACGCCCAGAACCCAGACTCAATTTGTCAGGTTGGACATGAAGCTCTCGGAGGCCATGGATTTGTTCATACAATATCAGCGATTGCGGATGCCTGTGTATGAGGGCAGCAGGGACAACATTATGGGTTTCATCCATGTAGAGGATGTGATGGAATTTATTCTGGATGGAAAGCAGCCCTCTGATTTTACGTGTCAGGACACGCTGCGCAAACCCCTTTTCGTGCCTTTGACCAAAAGCGTTGATGAAATGCTTGATTTTTTTCACTCCCATGACGCAAGCGCTGCCATGGTTCTGAACGAATTCGGCGGCGTCTCAGGGATCGTAACCATGGAAGATGTTCTCAATTTTGTTTTCGGCGAGATAGCCGGTGAATTCTTGGGCAAATATACCTACGAACAAGAAGATGAACGGGTGTTTGTGGTCAGCGGGGACATGAAGCTCAGTGATTTCGAGGCGCTCACCAATTTCGGCATCCAGGACCCGCGCATGACCACCATTGCAGGCGTCGCCTTCAGGCATTTGGGCCGGGTCCCCAAAGAAGGAGACACCATAACCCTGGAAGACATAAGAATCACCGTGCTGGAAATGAAAGGCAATCGAATTGCCCGCCTGAGAGCGTCGAAAATAGACGAACCGGAAGAAGATGAGTAGGAGAGCTAAGGAGCCGGTACAATGGAAATTTTGACCGTTCTGGGCATTATGATTTTGCTTTTGTTGTTAAAAGGCTTTTTTTCGGGTTCCGAAATTGCGCTGGTGAGCGCGGACAAGATCCAAATGCACCACAGGGCGAGAATTGGGGACAAGGGAGCCAAGCTGTTTCTCAAGATGTTTCAGAAGCCTGACAGAATGTTGACCGTTACGCTTGTGGGTACGAATTTGGCTACCGTGGGCCTGGCAACACTGGGCACGCTGTTGATGATAGACTATTTCGGTGAAAGAGGCGATCTGGTTGCGTTTTTGGCCTTTACCCCCGTTTTTCTCATTTTCGGGGAGATTGTACCGAAAAGTGTTTATCAACAAAAAGCAGAGAGCCTGACACCCATCATCGTCTATCCTCTCAAAGTCGCAGCTTTGTTGTTCTTCCCTGTTACTTTCTTCTTTTCCCAAATCGCCCGTGGAGCCACGCGCCTTATCGGCGGGGGGAAGGCTGCTCAGAGTGTGTTTCTTACCAGAGAGCAACTGAGGGCGGTCCTCGAGATGACGGAAAGACGTTCCGAAGTGGCTTCCTTCACACGGGGCCGCATTCGACGGGCCATTCGGTTTGGAGACACGCAGGCGGTGGAAGTCATGACGCCGCTGAGCGACATGTCTCTTTTGAGCAGCGAGAGCACCGGTGACGAATTACTTCTCTTGGCTCGTGGACTGGGCTATCGATCCATTGCGGTGTTTAAGGGAAGCACCGCAAACATCGTGGGCACAGTCTCTTTAACTCCGTGGGATGTCTTGAAAGAAACGGCGGCGTCTGTGGCGATCGATGACCTGATCCAACCCCCTTACTATGCGGCGCCGCAAGAAACACTCGACAGGCTGCTGCCTGTTCTGTGGGAGCGCCGGGACCAGGCTGCGGTCATCGTGGACGAGTTCGGGTCGGCCATGGGGGTGGTAAGGCTTGAGGATATTCTTGGGGTGGTTGTAGGAGAGACAAAAACCGGTTTTCATTTTGAAAAGCATCCTTACAAACCTAAACGTACCTTTGAAGTTTTGGAAGAAGACGTTTACGTTCTGGATGCCCGGCTGCCTATTTCAGAAGTAAACGACGTTATCGGGCTTAATCTTCCCGCCAGGCATTATCGCACCATCGGCGGCATGCTTCTGGCCCATTTGCGTCACGTCCCAAAGGAAGGGGAGTACATCGTTGAGTCGGGCTATCGTTTCAGCGTATTGGAAGCCACACCAAAAGCCGTCACCAAGGTGCGAGCAGAACCGGAATTATAGCCGTTTCTGAGAAGAGAGGACCGCATGCAGGAAAACCGCGAAAGCCTGAAACCCATGGAAGGCGCAAACCGCCCGGTAAGGCGGAGACTGACCTTCAAACACGAATTGGTTCTGGCGGTGCTGCCCACCCTGACAGTTCTCGGAGTGCTCCTTTTCGTGGAAATCCTGAACAGGCAGAGGCTGCTCTTTTCTGCGCTCGCGGCCAGTGCGTTCCTGATTTATCTGGATCCTTTGCACGGTACAAATGCGATTCGTACGTTGGTTGTTTCCCATCTCGGAGCAGCCACCGTAGGATTGCTGAGCTATCAGGCACTGGGACCGGGATACTTCTCCGGAGGCGGGGCCATGATCGTCACGATTTTATTTATGATCCTGCTCGACGTGGTGCACCCTCCGGCTGTGAGCACCTCTCTTATCTTTGCATTTCGGGCCGGTGACGAAACCAATTTGGTGCTGTTTGCTCTGGCTGTGGGTGTGACCGCTGCGCTTATTTTGCTCGAACGCTCGCTTTTGTGGCTGCTTGCGCGGCATTCAAAACGG
>JAWOGN010000340.1:0-7852 GCA_046496815.1 Desulfatiglandaceae bacterium | reverse complement strand
CATCTCCTCGTCGATGAGGGCGACCAGTCCCAACCGATCATTGAGCCCCAGGGGGGTTCGCGTCCCCCTGGTGTCCGGCACGGGAAAATACTCTGAGGCCGTTTTCGCCATCCTCACACGACTCCTTTCCATGATCATAAAAAGGCCACACCGTCTTGAGCAAAAAAAAAGCGGAGCGTGTGCTCCGCTTTGCTTCGATATTGTTGGCGTCGTCACACACTAACCCATGCCGGCCCTCCAGCTAAAGTAAAAATAAAAGCGTATAAAAGCGCGTGTGACACTCATTTCCATCTTCCTTTTGGCCGCAGACATTACCGGATCCCTGAAGCTTTGTCAATACCCTCGCAGAAACATTCACCATCAGGCCACTGAGAGAAAATATTTTGCGCATCGCTTGTGTTGTTTTTCGCTTCACAATATCCTAAAATACCTCTCAAATCTGCCGATTAATTGGCGGATTTCCCAGAATCCGGGCGAATGGTATCTGAGTTCGGTGACCTCTCTATCCGTGAAGTGATTCGCAGACCCTGTGAACATGCATTCTACGGCAATCACGATATCATCTCGAAACGGGTTGATTGTCTCCAGGAAACGTTGCCGATCGGTCTTGATGTTCTGGTGCAGCCTGATCTCTCCCGCTTGATCGAGGATGCAGAGATACATTTTTTCGCATGCAGGTCGATTCCGCAATAAAACTTATGCCGTTTGGTGTAGAATCTCATCTGGCTTCCTACTTTGGCTTGGGATGTTTTGGTGACAAAGACATCTTATCACGCTTTACGAGGAGGCCTTAAACAGTATCATGGTGCTCCACCTGACCGCTCATCCGCGCCGCTCCATAGCGGCAGGTGAGCTCTGCCGTTCCGCTAAAGGATTCATAGTTCGAAGGAGGTCACGGCATGTCTGAGGAAGCAAAAACTGATGATCAATCCGGTGTGGACAGGGGATTAATTGCCATGTTCCTAAAAATGTCGCCCGAGGAACGATTGCAGGCCAACGACAACGCTTTTCGTACAATCATGGAGCTGAGAGATGTCTATAGGCGGCAGAAAACCAACGAGCGCAAACCTAGGTGAACTTCTGGAAAGGCTGTTAGAGGCAGGGGTCGACTTTATTCTGGTCGGAGGCCTTGCGGCCGTAATTCAGGGCGCCCCTGTCACAACAATGGATGTGGACATTGTTCACAGTCAGTCCCCTGAAAATATCGCCAGGCTACTTGCCTTTCTCAAATCGGTCGATGCCGTTCAACGTCGCATGGATGACAACTTGGTTGAACCTAAAGAGCGCGATTTATCCGGTAAGGGTCATGTGCTTCTTACAACCCGGATCGGCCCGCTGGATATATTGGCCGCTATTGAAGGGGGAAGAACCTATGAGGACCTCCTGGAGCACACCGTGGAAATTGATTTCAGGGGCCACGCCCTTCGAGTTCTGGACCTGAAGACGTTGATCGAACTCAAGAAAACTTCGACAGATCCCAAGGACAAGCAGCGGCTTCCAGTGCTTAAAGAAACCCTGCGGCAGCTGGAGGAAAAATATGGTCGCGGGCATGACAAGGAAGACAGCCCCAAAGAGTGATTGCCAATCGCTTGCTTCAGGCCACCGGGAAGGGCAGGCAAAAAAAATTGATTGCCAAACTTCAAGTTTTGTTGCGCCCGTGTATTTGAGAGCATGGCCTAAAGGATTGAATGATGAAATTCATACGGATCGATCTTGAAAAATGCAATCAGGACGGCATTTGTGTAGAGGAATGTCCAGCCCAAGTCCTGGCAATAAGTGAGGAAAACGGATATCCGATAGTCGTTTCGGATTTCAAAGACGCATGCCTGAGATGCGGACATTGCGTTGCGGTTTGTCCCACGGGAGCATTTGCCCTGAGCTGGCTTTCACCTTCAAATTGCCCGCCGGTCGAAAAGGCCTTGAGGCTTTCCGCCGAGCAAGCCGAACAGTTTCTCAGGTCTCGACGCTCCATACGGGTGTTCAGAGATAAACGGGTCGAGCGCGAAAAACTTGAAAAACTCATTGAGATTGCTACTTGTGCCCCTTCGGCCAAGAACGCTCAACCATGGGCCTGGATTATCATCGAAAACCCGGCGGATGTGAAAAAATTGGACGCTTTGATTGTAGACTGGATGAAAAGCATCATCAAGGAAGACCCCTCAGGGGCCGAATCTCTGAGATTGCCAAGGACGGTCCATCTGTGGGAGAGAGGGCTTTACAAACCCCTTAGAAACGCACCCCATCTATTTATCGTTCATGTTGATGAGAATTGGCCATTCGGTCCCGAGGATACGGCTTTAGCGCTGAGTTATGCCGAGCTTTTCGCCCCGAGTTTAGGTTTGGGCGCCACCTGGTCCGGGTACTTCTACAGAGCATACAATCTCTACCCACCACTTGCCGAGGCGGTTCCGATCCCAAAAGGTCGCAGGGTCGTCGGTGCGATGATGGTGGGATGGCCCAAGTTCAAGTATCATCGTCTTCCCAGGCGGAATCCCCCCAGGATCCAATGGCGTTGATCTTCGGGATCGATAATAAGCTTACGAAGACGATTCCCGACTCAGATCCCGGAAAGTCATTGCTGAGAGCCTCCCGGCATTGACTTGCTCAATTGATTTTTGTCCACTCCACTGGGTTTATAGTCCCCGGTTTCTTTTTGTTGTTTGGTGTCTTTTGGCAGTAATATAGAAATTAGATTCTGGGAAAATCAGGTTTCGACGGTAGGATGATCCGACTTGACGAAAAAGAAGATAGCAAATACTTTACACATCAGAGTTGTGGGAATTACAAGATATGGATGGACGCCATTCTAGATTGTCAACTCTCGTCTCGCCGCGCAGCCTCCTGATCTGCCTGGTCTGCCTCTGCTTGGGAGGGGGAGGCTGCTCCACCCGGTTTCTCAAAAAAGAGGTGGGCTCTGAAAAACAATGGATATGCGATGGTGAAGCTGACAACGCCATGCAGCGGGGAGACTACGCGGCCGGGATTCTTCTTCATGAGCGCTTTCTACAAAAAGACCCTGAAAACGCCCTTGCCTTGTACCACCTGGGATATGCACACGGTCAGTTAGGAAACCATGAAAAGGAAGTGTCTCTTTACGAAGAAGCCGTCTCCCGTGGATTTGAGTTGAACCACATCTTCTTCAATATGGGCATGGCTTACGGGGAGCTGAATCAAACCGAAAAATCCATTCGTGCCTTCAAGAAAGCCTTGAACGTCAATCCCGACAGTGCCGATAACCACTTTGGGCTCGGCACGGCTTACCAAAAAGAAGCGCTCGACAAACTTGCAGAAAAAGAATTCCGAACCGCCATCGAAATCGATCCGCAGCATGTTGACGCAAGACTGTCCTTAAGTTTGCTGTATGCGGACTGGGGCCAAATGCAAAAGGCCGGGGAGCAGCTTCGCAGAATTTTGGAAATCGATCCAAGCCACGACAGGGCACGCGGGTTTTTAGAGAGGATTGAAAAAGAATAAAACCGGAGCGGCCCTTACGGGTTGTGAAATCCATTCCGGTTTTAGTCTTTTTGGGTATGAGAGAAAGCTGGAGATTTAAAACCGGCAGGCGGTATCATCGCCGACGCTTCACGTATGCATCATCTTCCGCCATGTGCACCGTATGGGAAGGGGCCTCAACCAAGGAAGACACGGGCTGGGGTTCAGGCTGAGTTTCTCATCGTTTTAATTTTCATTGATAGGTCTTTTACGAAACTCTATTTTGGAAACCCTCCCAGAAGGGAACATTTCCTTTTGCTCACGATAAAACGTGTCTCGACACTCAGCGCAGCATGCCTTTCGGCCTTCATGTTTGGATGCATCTGGAATGCCGAGACAATCCGAAAAAAATCGGACCAAGTGCAGGTTCTATTCACCTATGAGGGGCGGTTTCAGACGGTTTGCCTCAGCGGTGATTTCAATGACTGGTCTCCCAACATGCACTGCTTGGCGCGAAATGGGGACCGGTGGACAATCAGACTTTTCCTTTCGCCGGGCCGGTACGAATATGCGTTCGTTTTGGATGGGAACCGCTGGTCGCCTGACCCCCACGTTATTTTCTATAAAAATGACGGATTTGGGACGAAAAATTCGGTGCTGATCGTCGAATAAACTGTGACCCAATGGTCCCCTGAATCGTTAATATCTATAGAAGAGCCTGTCGAGCGCCTTGGCGATGAGGCATGAAAGTGCGAAATGAGTTTATGGTTAATACGGATGAAAGTCTCATCTCGGAAATTCTGGCCGGAGACGTTGAGGCCTATGCGATTTTGGTAAAGCGTTACCAAAAACCCATATTCAATCTCATGATGCGCACCACTTCCTGCGAAGAAGATGCGTTTGACCTTACGCAGGAAGCATTCCTGCGCGCGTACGAAAAGCTGGAGCGGTTCAAGCCTTCCGGACGCTTTTTTCCATGGCTTTTTACCATCGGCATGAATCTGGCCCGGGATTTCTCCCGCAAAACAAAAACAAGAGAAATCAAGGCAGTAGAATTGAACGATATCCAGAAGCAGCTTATGGTGGAATCGGACCGATCAAAATCAATAGTTGAGAGCATTGATGCAAAACGCGTAAAAGACACCCTCCAAAGTCTTCCGTTAGAGTACCGGGAGGCGGTTATCCTCCGCTTCCACGAGGGCATGTCCATCCGCGAGGTGGCGCTGGCAATTGGAATTTCGGTCAGCGCGGCAAAAATGAGGATTCACCGAGGATTACTGAAGCTTCGTCGACTTCTTGACACAGACAACGCGTTCGAGGTCCGACTGTCCGGTAAGCAATGACACGGAGGTTGCCATGAAACCCAACGATCCCCAAAACGTCGGCGACGATTTACGCCGCATTGCGAGGCTGCTTGAAGATATGGACGACATGCAGCCACCTGAGGCGTTGGTTGAGTCGATCATGGCGGGAATTCGGCCAAAAAAATTGGCCTGGTGGAAAAAGTTGCGGCGTCAACTTCAAACTCCGATGTCTGTCACCCCCATCCGAATGCTGGAGTTGAGTGCTGCCGCCGTGGCCTTAATTCTGGTAGCCGTGGTTTTCCTGAGTCGAAATCAAAACGAAAACGATATGACGCTAACCTTGAACAACACTGCTCAGGTCGAAAAACTTGTTGTGTTCACGTTGGATATGCCCGATGCCTCTCATGTTGAGTTAATTGGCTCTTTCAATCAGTGGGCGCCTGAAGGGTACCGGATGTATCGGGATAAACAGCGCGGTGTGTGGAGATTATCTGTCCCACTTCAAAGCGGGCGATACGAATACGCTTTCCGGGTTGACGGCGAAATGGTCTTACCCGACCCCAAGGGATTGCTGCAACAAGACGACGGCTATGGCAACAGGAACTCTATTTTAATCATCAACGGGGAAAGTAACCGTGAGACTGCCACTTAAACGGATAACTCTTTTTTTGCTGTTAGGGTCTCTGTTCTTTGTATATTCGAGTTCGCCCATTTTCGCTGGAGATCAAGCGGATGTCATGACCGCGGTCGAGCAGGCAAGGGATGCGGGCGTTCCCGAAAGTTTACTCAACCGAATGCTGGCTTTTGGTTACAAATACAAGCTGGAAGAACGTGAAATGGCCCATTTTGTGCGCATAACGAAGGATGCCCAAAAAGAAAATCTGCCAATTGCCCCACTTGTGAGCAAAATCGAAGAGGGTTTGGCGAAGCGTGTGCAACCTCGAGTCATTCAACAGGTACTTAAGAGAGAGCTTTCTCAATATCGTTTTGTCCAAAAGGTCGCCTCTGAGAAGATGAGTCAATGGGGCATGACAAAGGAGAGTCTGCGGTCTGGGGAACTGGTAAGGCTCGGCAAGACTTTATCGATGGGAATTTCCGAGCCGGAAATGAAAGGGTTTCTTGAAAAGGCTCCCAAGGCACCGCTATCTGAAATCGTTGATGCAGCGGAACTTATGGCGGCTCTCAAGCAGTCTCGAATGCAATCGGAAATCGCCGAGGAAATCGCCCTGAATGGACTAAGAGAAAACTTTTTTTTCAAAACCGCGTGGGATTTGCCGCGGATGGTGGATTCTGCCAAACGCCGCAATTTGTCCGATACAAAAATAAAGGCCGCCGTCATGGACGTAGTCAAAGGCAAGAAAAGCGTTATGGAAGCCCACACCGCGCTCGGGCTTGATCCGGATGATTTGACACGGGGACCTCAGGTTTCAGGCCCTGTCGGTGCAAGCATCAGCCAAGGCGGGAGCGGGGGCCTCGGGCATGGCGGGTCAGGCGGACCCGGCAGCGGTGGCCCGGGTAGCGGCCCCGGCGGTTCAGGTGGACCCGGCGGCGGCGGTACCGGCCCTGGTGGACCCGGTGGTTCGGGTCCCGGTGGCGGTGGTGGAGGTGGAGGTGGAGGCCATTAAGCAAGTTACCCGAAAATTGTGACCAATCCCAGGTCTCCTTCGTATATAGAATAAACAAGAAGACGAAGGAGATTTGAAATGAAAAAAGTGACTGCTATTTTAACGCTCTCTGCGATTTTTCTGCTGCTGGGGGCAATCTCTGCAAACGCGGTTCAGTTTCCACAAACTTCATATCCAGGCAACACCGGCCCCGATTTCTTGATCCTCGCCCGCGGAGGTGCGGGCGGCGGCGCTGCCGGTCCCGGTGGACCGGGTGGATCCGGTCCCGGTGGAGGCGGTGGATCCGGTGGCGGATCGGGCGACGGCGGGATTGGACCCGGCCCCGCAGCGGGTCCGAGCGCGGGACCGTCGGCAGGCCCAGGCCCAGGCCCGGGACCGGGCGCGAGTGAAGGACCGGGGCCCGGTGAGGGTTACGGACCGGGCGATGGGACAGGGTTCGGCCCCGGTTCCAAGGGGGATAATCCGGGTTACGGACCGGGCGACGGCACCGGCAATGATGGAAAAGGCCCTGAGGACGGGACAGGTTACGGACCGGGTGGCAAAGGGGATACTGCGGGTTCAGTATAATTGTGAACCAACATAAGGATATCTCAAATCAATAAATTATAACCCCAATTGAGCGAAACCGCTCAATTGAGAACCCTTGGCTTACCCAACGGCTAACTCCACCTGGGTGACATAAACCTCTCATGTGGATGGTTTTAATTCCCTTTGGCAGTAATCCTGGGAACGGGTTAAAACAGGAGAAAATCGGGCTTTTCGGTCCTGTATAGGGGTTAAAGAGAAATTTGGTATCACATCTTGCATAGTAAATATATGTGGCAGTATCTGGCCTCCAAATCCGTCTCCATTTGCATTCTGATTCGCATGGAACTTAAGATATGGCTTATCGCGGAATAGCGCATGCCAAACAAACGGCCTGTTTCCTCGTTGGGCAGCCTGCAGGTCTTCCAAACCAAATAGACCCGTAAATCACGCGCATTCTTCATCGATTTGGCTATCCTCCGCGACTGCCGGATCAAATGGCGCCAACACAATCCCCGGAAACCTGTTGACCACCGCCATGGCAGAATACGGCGATATCAAGGCCAGAGCTGATCTGGACCAATTCTTCGCGCAAGTGGATCGGCCCCGGGGAATTCATCTCTGCGGCAACCCGGATTGGGACTTCCTGCTCCGGTTGGACCTTGACGTGCTCTCCCTGGATGTCTACACCAACGGAGAAATTTTCGCTTCCTATGTTGAGGTCATCGGCAAATTCCTCGACCGGGGAGGCGTCATCGTCTGGGGAATCGTGCCCACGGGCTTCGAGGCCTTTGCTCAGGGGGAAATCCCCTCCCTGATCCGGCGTCTCGAAGACATCTGGAAGGACCTCTGGTCCAAGGGGATCGATCGGGAGCTGCTGATCGCCCGCAGCATGCTGTCCCCTGCCACCTCCTGCCTGGTCAATCCGGACAAGGAACGAACCGTCGAGCGTGCGTTCGCCGCTGT
>JAWOGN010000293.1:0-3920 GCA_046496815.1 Desulfatiglandaceae bacterium | reverse complement strand
TTTTACCAGAAGAAAACCCAGCCACCACTTGGCAATCATTTCAATTAGTCAAAGTGGCTTTCAATCGAGTCTTCTATTTAGAATGCCGGCACTTTTGAAGGTAGGGTAAGCACCAAGCGATGAAAGGGAGGATCATAAAAATGGAAAGAACTCGGGTTTCCCTAATAGTTTTTGTTGCTTTAGTCCTTATGGGCTGTGGTGGAACCTCCCACATATCCCAAGATATCTATTTGGCGAACAAAGGGTTCGCGGAATTTTCAAAGGGCAATTATCCGGAAGCTGAAGCGAACCTATTGGTAGCCTTGGATATCAATCCAGAGAACGCTTATGCAGTGTTGAATTTAGGAGCGGTATACCAGGATACGGGGAGAACCGAAGAAGCCATTCGAATGTATTCAAAAGTGTTGGAAAAATCTTCGATGGAGATTGCCGCTGACAGCAACAGGGAGGAATTTCGAGGTAGAACCTTAGTGGAGATAGCCGGGGAGAACTTAAGGTCCCTCAATGAGGCGTCTGCTGGTACAAACTATGGGAAACCAACACAAGATCAGGCACTCTCTGACGTCACAGAGGATCAGTTAAGCATGCCGCCGAGTGTAACGGGTTTAGAGTCTCGCAGTTTTACAGCTGCGGCGTTGGTATCGAGAGAAGGGAGCCAGGTTGGTGAAGAAGCTACGTTTGTGGCTTCTACTGGGGGTCCCTCCGGAGGTAGTGGTGCGGGAGCTCCTGGCGGTGGTTCCGCTGGCGGCTCCGGCGGAGATTCCGGCGGCGATTCCGGTGGCGATTCCGGTGGTGGTTCCGGTGGCGGCTCCGGTGGCGATTCCGGCGGCGGTGATGGTGGTGGTGACGGCGGTGGTGATGGTGGCGGCTCAGGCGGCGGTTCTGGTGGGGGCCCTGGTGCGGGTGGCCCGGGCGACGACGATGACGATGATGATGACGATGATGACGATGATGACGATGATGACGATGATGATGATGATGATGGACGATGATGGACGACCAAGAGCCGAACTTATTCATCCATTTGAAACGGCTCTGACTTACAGGGAGTTAAGCGTCAAATATCTTACTGCTTCGAATAGGGTGTCCTTTTAGGAAAAAGAGTAATAACGACATCTTGATTTTAGAGGACCGAACTATTGCGCACCTTCAGCAAGTGAATTTATGTTTCGACAGCCTGCAAGTATTTTTTTTTGTTATCGAATCAAGCATTTATTAGCTATCCTCTTTCTCCTCTCATTGCTTGTCTCTTGCCACTCTATCAAGCAACCCCACATCCAAACAAAGACAGCCGGCATATGGTTTGAAGACATCCTCATGCCGCTTCCCTTCAATGAAATAACTTATCTGAAGCTTGTGAGAGAGACCGCCGCGACTGTTCTCACAGAACAAAGCGCCAAGCTCAAGCTGCCCATTGCATTGCGAAGGGATGAAGCACCGAGAATCCTCTTCCTTACAGTGAGTGACGGGAGTTCTCCTTGCCTCGTCACGATGGGTTCGGGGAAGGGTATTTTCCCAGCGCTCAAAGATGCCATTTCACATGTCAAATCTCAGCCACTGGGGACATCCCGGCCGAAATGGGTGAAGCTTGATATTGTCGAAGGTGTCTTTGAGGAACCAAATGGATTTGACCGACCGATCGAATACGAAAGTAGCCTCTACGGGTTTGCCTTTGATAGGTCTGCTGCTCTGGCTTTTCTCCCAGAAGAGGCGACAGCCAACTCCCTCGTGAGCAAGAATCGATACATACGTCAAGATAAGATTATCGAGTATCTAGAAAATCGTCGGCAAAAGCCCAGTGCATACAAGGGCACGGTTGATTTGACCGATTCAAGGCTCCTGCGTTTTAAGACGGTGAGTTTTTTTTCCGATGGACAGGAATGCATGCGTCTTTACAGGGGGCATCGTTGGTTCCGAAATCTTTCAACAGTTGATTTGTTGTCGGCTGCTATTCGGGCGGGTGACTATCTGACCCGCGCTGTGGGTGCTAATGGAAGGTTCGTTTACAACTACCATCCCAAAAGCGATACGATTGATCCGAGATACAACATGATTCGCCATGCCGGTACTGTTTACGCCATGATGGAGCTGTACGAAATCACCGGAAATGAAAAGCTGAAGGACGCCGCTCACAGGGCCATAGAATACCTTTTGAAATCAGTGCGCCCATGCGAAACGGATGAGGGCTTTGCAGCCTGTGTTGTCGAAGACGGCTATATTAAGCTGGGGGCCAATGCACTCTCAGTCGTTGCCTTAGCGAAATATACGGAAGTTACTGGAGACTTCAGTTATCTTCGCCTCATAAGGGATCTTGCGGCATGGATATCCTCTGTACAGGACGACAGCGGTAAATTTACATCTCATAAGGAGACGTTCGAAGGGCACAAAGTCCAGGACTTCACTTCCAGCTACTACCCTGGTGAGGCACTTCTCGCCATGATAAGACTGCACAGGATTGACGCCGATAACAAGTGGTTGGATGTGGCTGAGTCGGGTGCCAATTATTTAATAAGAGTGCGTGACGGAGCTTTGAAGGACAGTGAACTACCTCATGATCACTGGCTCTTGTACGCTTTGAACGAACTTCATCGCCCGCGACCCAATTCACTTTATGTCCATCAAACCTTACGCATCTCAAAAGCAATTCTGCAAAGCCAGAATCGGAATCCGGAATATCCGGACTGGCGAGGCAGCTTCTACAAACCGCCCAGATCCACGCCTACCGCGACACGCATGGAAGGTTTATATGCCGGCTACCAGCTGACAAGGGATTTCGGTTCGCTTCAGGACTCCCGAATAATTCTTGAAGGCATACAGCTTGGCATTCAGTTTCAAATGCAAACCCAGTTTCGTCCCGAATTGGTTTTGTATCTAAAAAACCCGGCACCTGCCTTAGGAGGAGTGCGCCGTAGCCTCACTGATTTCAGTATTCGCATTGATTACGTTCAGCATTTCATATCCAGTCTTCTTGGATTATATAGGATCTATAGAACAAATTAAAAAAACAGTCTGTCCATTAGAATAATACTGAGAAGGAAGGGCTTTTTGCAGGAATCGCTTCTGTTAGCAAGGTTAAAAGAAAGGTCATTCGATCCTGACTCTCTTGTTTTCGAGCTTGGTGATGCCTGCAATGATTCGGTAAATATCCATCCCCGAATTTTCTTGGATATTCGTTTTTTATCCCACTCCGTAAGGGTGAATCCAGTTTCGGAGATTCACTCTTTTCTGTTTAGCTATAGAGGTTTTCGATCCCTTTGATTGCTGCCGGTTTTGTTTGAAGTTTGACATAATTCTGTATTTAATTCTGGGGACACCATACTGAACTATTGACAACAAAAAAGCGATATGATCTAAAAATCGCATGGCACGAATAGCCAGAGCGGTTGCACCGGGTTTCCCCCACCATGTGATCCAGCGGGGGAACAGGCGGCAACAGACATTTTTCAATAATGAAGACTATCTTGCCTATCTGGAATTGATGGCGGAGTGGTGTGCAAGGTACCATGTCGAAATATGGGCCTATTGTCTTATGCCGAACCATGTCCACCTGATCGCTGTTCCTGAAACCAAGGAGGGGCTGAATTCTGCGATTGGTGAAGCGCACAGGCGATATACCCGGAGAGTCAATTTCCGGGAAGGCCGGCGCGGTCACTTGTGGCAAGGCCGGTTTTCATCATTTATGATGGAAGAACAATACTTGTTTGCATGCACAAGGTATGTGGAACTGAATCCGGTGCGTGCGGGAATGGTGAAGAAACCGGAAGAATGGCGCTGGAGCAGTGCCGGACCTCACATGAAAGGTCAAGATGACATTTTGGTGAAAGTCGATCCATTACGGAAAATGATCGGCGGCCACTGGGAAACGTTTTTGGCTGTCGACACACCGGAACCTGAGATGGAGTTGCTCCGGAAACATGAAC
>JAWOGN010000175.1:0-16391 GCA_046496815.1 Desulfatiglandaceae bacterium | reverse complement strand
CTGGGCTGTAACAACCCCCCCGGGGGTGTTGAATATGAAGGGACGATTCAAATCGGAAACGGCAAAATAAACACTTCCTTCCTGGACAGTCAGCTCCCGGCTATGGGTTTCAGTGGTAATTGAGAAAACGCTTTTGTCAATTGCCACCAAATAGAGATCCTTCATTCTCACCCCACACCTACCATCGCATGCCAGCAAGGTGCTTTCGGGAAACGGAGCCTCTGCGCTGAATTCGGCCACCTTTTGATCCCCATTGTATGCGGAGACTTTCCCCATCGGGAGGAGCCTTCCCGCATTCAAACCGGCGGAAAAAACGGTTGCGGGGAAACTCACCAGTAGGATTGCAATAATCACTTTCACGGATAATTTCTTTTTTGCGAATCCCGGCATGCTATATCCTCCATTTACACGTGGAATGAAAATCACCCCCGAACCTGATCGGTTCAGCTTCCGCACACATATATATCAAAATAGGCTTTGAGGGTCGAACAAAAAGCGATATAAGTCAAGGAAAAAGCATCATGCACGCTAAACGGACGGCATGGAGAAATCGCCACACAGGGATTCTTTGTCGGCGCGGGTGATACCCGAACGCTCTGAAGGCTTTCGAGCGGCATCGCCGGAAAAAATACGAAAGGTCCCCCCGCCGATTTCCCCGCCGTTCTGTTTTCGTTTGATAACCAAGCGTGAGGTCTGTGGTGAGCAAGAAAGATAAAAGCATCTATATCTGCCAAAGTTGCGGGTATCAAACACCCAAGTGGATGGGACGATGCCCTGATTGTGGGCAGTGGAACAGCATGGTGGAGGAACTGTTCAAGGCGGATCGAAACAGAGTAAGGACTTCCACCATGAGCAAACCCGAGATCATTGACCGCATCTCGCTTTCCCCTGAGATGCGGCTGAAAACGGGCATGGCTGAATTCGACCGGACCCTTGGAGGTGGATTGGTCCCAGGCTCCCTGGTTTTAATCGGCGGTGACCCCGGAATCGGAAAGTCCACCCTGATTCTCCAGGTGCTCGATCGGTTATCCCGTCAAAATCTTCGCGCCCTTTACCTTTCCGGTGAGGAATCCCCCCAGCAAATCAAACTGAGGGCCGAACGGTTATCCGTCCATTCGGACCATCTTTACATTATGACAGGAACTTGCATCGAAGACTTTCTGGAAAGGATAGATCCCCTGCACCCCGATATTTTAGCCGTGGACTCAATCCAGACCGTCTATACCACCGATATCGGCTCAGCACCCGGAAGCGTCGGGCAGGTAAGAGAAGTCGCCGGGAAACTGATGACATTTGCAAAACAATCGGGTGTCCCCATCTTCTTGATCGGTCACGTCACCAAGGAGGGTGCCATCGCAGGCCCGAAGGTCCTCGAACATCTGGTGGATACGGTTCTGTATTTCGAAGGAGACAGGGGACACGTTTTCAGAATAGTGAGGTCCGTCAAAAACCGATTCGGCTCTACCAACGAAATCGGCGTCTTCGAGATGAAAGACAACGGGTTGACGGAGGTGGGCAATCCCTCCCGTATCTTTCTTGAGGAGAGACCCCAAAACGTTTCCGGATCCGTCGTGATCCCTTGCCTTGAAGGAACAAGACCCGTGCTTGTCGAGATTCAGGCGCTGGTCGGTCCCAGTCCACTCGGTATGCCCAGAAGAACGGCCATCGGCGTGGATCACAATCGAATCTCGCTTCTCGTTGCGGTGCTTGGAAAAAAAATGGGCATGCAATTGGGAGATCAGGACATCTTTGTCAATGTGGCGGGCGGCTTGAAAGTCGACGAACCGGCCGCCGACCTCGGCATTATCTCCGCAATGATGTCCAGCTTTTTGGACAGGCCCGTCGACCGCGATTTGATTGTATTCGGCGAGGTGGGTTTGGCTGGTGAAATCCGCGGTGTCAGCCAGCCGGATGTGCGTATAAAAGAAGCCAAAAAGCTCGGTTTTTCACGGTGCTTGCTTTCCCCGAGCAACCTGGAAGGGACAAACCCGCCCGCGGACATGGAGCTGATTGCCGTTGAATCCATAGAGGACGTCTACGAGCTACTTTTCAAATGAGGCGGGAACTTTCCTTTCAAGGTTTTCAAGACCGCAGCCTTTGCGCCGTCGTACGCGGCACGCCCCTGTTTCAGTTTGTTGGGTCCCAAAGCAGGCACATCGGTTCTCACTTCAAGGACCTCCACACCCCGCATGCGCACAAGCTCTAATTGCCGCCGGTATGCCTCATGTCGCGCAATGTTGACGGAAATACACTGAATATGCCAGGGCGTCATCTTTTTCCCCAGGAATTCGTTCCCGCGCCGCCCCACATTTTCTGATGCGATGAAATGGACAATGATTGTGTCCAGCTCGACGAGATCCGCCAGGGCTTTCAAAGGACACTTGTTGCTGACACCGCCATCCACGTAAAAAGAGCCGGCGATCTCGACGGGCTTAAACAGGATGGGAACGGCACCCGATGCTTGAACAGCCTTGATTAAGTCGCCCCGGCTGAAAATAGCCTCTTTTCTTTCCGTAAGGTTGGTCGCTGCGATTGCGAGAGGTTTTTCACAATTTTCAATTCGCCTTTCAGGGATGTTTTCGAGGAGGCGCTCAAACCCTTTCCCATTGAGGTAACCCGTATACCCCCTGAAAAATCCCAGGGCCCTTCTTAAAATAACGCCCCAGGGGTCGGGGTCCCAGAAGTCCTCTTTTCTCAGAGCGAACAGGATCTCCGCTATGGCCTGATCACTCATCTCACATGCAGCCATGGCCGCAATGATGGCCCCCGAGCTCGCCCCCGAGTAGGCGGTGGGAGCAATTTCCACGTCTCGAATGGCCGCCAGAAAACCGGCATGCGCAAAAAACCCGAAAAACCCTGAAGAGAAGGCCAACCCTATCTTGGAATTCGAGGAAGAATAACCGGAACCCCTCCCTACTCCCTCCATTTAACCACATCCTCCAGGGGCACCCTCACCGATCTCGACCGGTTGACCGGAGCCTCCGGATCGATGTAACCCACCGCCACGCCGATCACCACCTGTTTTTGCTCCGGTAAACTCAACGTCTCCTTTATGTCGTCATCAAATGCTGTAATCAGACCGATCGGGCATGTCCCCAGTCCCAAGGCGTGGGCCGCAAGAACCAGATACCCCACGACAATCCCGATATCGGTCAATCTCGCAGCCGAAAACACATCATCGAGGGTAATGATGATTGCAGTGGGGGCACCATAGAAATCACAACTGCCGTGGTTGATGAAATCCTGAAAGTCAGTATTTTCCGGAAGGTTTGGGACCATCACATTGAGGAGGCCTCTTTCCCTTTCCACAAAATAATCCGGGAGCCGATTTTTCGCACCGGGCCCGCATGAGATGTTCATCTCCCGCATGCGCTTTACCAAAAGTCGGCTCAGCCGCTTTCTCTCCTCCCCCATCACAACCGTAAATTCCCATGGTTGCAGGTTTATTGCAGAGGGTGCCTGAACGGCAAGCTCAAGAAGTTTCTCTAAAACATGCTTCTCCACGGGTCTCTCAAGAAAAGCCCGGCTACTCCGCCTCTCTTCTATCCCCTTCAAAAGATCCATTGTTTATCTCCTGAAACAATTCGGGCTTCGCCCTTACGAGCCACGCCAGACGTAAGCGATTGGTTGGTGGGCGCGGGAGGGCTGTGAACACTCCCTGGATCGGCCTCTCAAGTTCGCAAACTTCCGGCGTTTCGCGTGCGTCAACTCAAGGGGAGTAATCTTCCCTGGTCATTAAACGCAAGATGCCGTGGTGTTTCATCCACCGTAACGCCCGAGTGGGTGCCGAGTTCACCCAGAAGTGGTTGTGTGGCCCAAAAAGTCTCCAACTTAAGGGTATTGATGATCCGAGCCATTCGAACCTGACGCGGGTCAGCCACCTTTGCGAGGGCCGTGTTCAGGACCGCCCTGTCATTTTCCAGCGCAATGGGTAATCGCACACTCGACCAGAGACCCGTCGTTATTGCATTGGTATAAGAAGCCTTGAGATCCACTTTTTCGATCACCCTTTCGGTCGTAAGGTCCACCATTCCGATTCCCACGGCATTGCCATGCGACCGGGGGGTGATATCCAGCACAATGAGCGTCCGATAATTAGGCCTTTTTGGGCCGCTCTCCCTACGCCAGAACCCAATGACATTCGGATCAATCCCCGCACCACTGATGTCCTTTCCCATCTCATCGACGATAAGGATATCAAGATCATCCAGAGGAATTTTCGGCAATAGACTCCGAGCAAGCACCAGAAGATCCCGGTCCACATCAACAAACTCCTCCGGAAGCGCCAGTTTCAACGTATGGGTGAATTCCGAGGAATTTTCAACGATCGCAAGCCCGCACAACGCGGGGGCATGTCTGAGAATCAACTTTGCTGCCGGAACAATAGAAGCGGCCAGCCCGAATCGGTGCATGCGGGAGGCCCCTTCATGCTTGCCGCAGCCCACAGCAAGCATTTTGCACAGCCCTGATTCGACCTCCGCATGGCAAATCGTATGCGGTTTCACGCGGTTGATGACAACGAAATGGTCGGCGCTGAGCGCGTCTTTGGAAAAAAACACTTCCGCACCCGATTCGAGTCGCCCCAGCGAGGCCACATCCATCGTGCTGACCACCGGAGCCTTTACTGTGGCCTCGGTGACACCCAGATCATGGAGGAGTGCGGACTGTCCTTCGGCCTCGGCCCCACCGTGTGAACCCATGGCAGGGATGATGAATGGTTCAAGGCCACGCTCGCGGAGGCATGACACCACGGCATTCACGATGATAGGCAGCCCATGAATGCCCCGTGAGCCCACGGCCACCGCCACGCGTTGACCCGGCATCACACTTCGCTTAAAAGTGATATGGCGGAATGCCTTACGAATCGAACCCGCGACATCGTCAATTGCCGTGTCATCGAATTGCTGATGAACACGATACATGGATGGATAGTTTTCTTTCATCACTCATGACTCAGGGCTTCGGCACTTCTCATCCCGCTATCCTTTCGAGGTTTCAATTGTCCCATCAAGCGCGTCACGACCATCACACAAGCGCATACGCAATACGCATCAACGCGAGGTTTTTACTTCTTTCTCCTTCAGATTCAGCGTTCGCTTGACCAGCTCTTTCTCATGCGTATAGTCGATCACCCGCTGAAGCATGATCTTCTGGGCCATGACCGGCCCCGCTCCATGCCAGGTGCCGACGCCATGAAGCCCCGCAGTCCAGTTCTGCAGCAACTTGGTCACCTTCATGATGTTTTCCGTGGGCTCATCAGAGCCAAAGCTGTAGAACTCCTCCACATAATTCTTTACCTCGGGATTCTTTAATTCTTTAAGGGAGGGCAACGTAACGATCAAGCCGCCGCCGATATCCCCGGCCAGCGCCATCACCCGCCAGAAAGCGTTGCAGACATTCAATTTGGAAACGTTCCCCATCAACTCATCGGGAAGAAACACCCCGGAACCCACCGGTTCCTCAGCGCCTCGGTGAGCCGCGGCCAATCCGCAAGCCCGGCCTGTCTCTCTTAAGACCACCATTTCCGCAAGCTGCTCATTGATGTGGGTGGCCTTTTCAAGGCCCTTGTACTCCTGGATGAGTTTGGAAGCGCCGATGATCTGGTTCATAAAGCCTACCTTGCAAGTCCCGCCGCATGTCATGCGATGGGTCCGTGCAAACCGTGTCACCAACTTCACGGAATATGGATACTCGCCACAATGAAACACCCGATCCCAAGGAACAAACACATCGTCGAACACCACCAAAGACGTCTCTCGCTGGCCATAGACCGGGTTTCCCAATTCTTCGAAATCATCAGCCAAATCCCTCTCCGCCGAATACGGCGTATACTGACACACGAAGGTGATTCCCTTCGCATCCACTGGAGTCGCAAACGCCACCGCGTAATCCGCTTCCCCCTCAAAATGGGCCGCCTGCGGTAACACCACCATTTCGTGGCTGGCATAGGCACCACTGATATTGATTTTTGCCCCCCGCACCACAATGCCTTCTTTGTTTTTATCAACAATCTTTAGGGAGAGGTAGGGATCCGGCCAGTCCAAGGTCTTTTTGCTCCGACTCCCTCGCGCCTCCGTCAGTGCGCCCGCCACGGAGAGATCCTTTGTCTGCACCATTTTCAAGTATTCCATAAAACGAGGTCGATATTCGGTTCCTAAGTCCCTGTCCATCTCCCAGGTGGTACTCGCAAGGGAATGAAACGCGTCATATCCCACGCAGCGGTATATGCAGGTTCCCAGCATCTCCGCGGTAAATGTTCCGGCCTCAGCCTTTTTGACCAAATCCTCATTGTCGGCACTCACATAGGTGTAGCGATTGACCACATCGTCAATCAAGGGAGAATAACAGGTCATAATATCTTTGTACCGTGGATCCAACGCCCACGCATAGCTGGCTTTATTCGCCTCAACAACCGTCCGTGTGTTCCGGTTTTCTAGAACACTTTCTATCTGCTTTCCGTTCATGAAGATCCGCGGTTTGACCTTTTTCAAACTCTCTTCAAATGCTTCCGGTGTCATCAACGCCATTGCAATATCCTCCCTCAAAAAAGATTCTGGTTTAAAAGCGCTTCAATTGTGAATTTTTGTATCAATTTAGATTTTTGAAACACTGCGATAGGGGCCGTTGTTCTGCTCACGAGTCCTTTCAAAAATCTAAATTGATACAAATTTATGAATTTTCAAAAGTCATAGGTGCATAAGGGCGAGTTTCTCGACACGGTCACACTTTCACGATGCGGAAAGATCCAGGACCCTGTAATCTTTTGTCGATAGAAATGACACGATTTCAGTCGGCAGGCGCAACGGTGTTGCGAACACTGCCTTTCCGGATGTGTCCGAAAAAACGATTCCCGTCACTGTCAAGCGGACATTTCTCGAATCTTCCCTGTCCGCCGCCAGGAAGGAGTGCGGGCCCTGTTGAGATTCCACCCCGATAAAGTCCAGTGTTCTGGAAGCCACCGCTAACGGGTCTTTCTCATCTGCCAAGGATAGGGTCAAAAATTGGTGCTCTTCGAGAAGAGAGATGACTTCCGGGGCCAAACCGGTCAAATCAATGACGGCATCTCTGTCTTTAATTCTCAGAAAATAGTCCGCCTTGACAACCAGTTTAAAATCGGCTTCTTGTTTTTGAAAGATGGGGATCTTCACCTGGGTGGTATAGGATTGGCCCACAAGGTCCAGTATCGCGCTCACCCGGGAGGCTGAATCGACTCCCCCTTCCAGCATCTCCGTGCTTTCCACCCCGGCATCGGTCCGCCCCCCACCGGACGGGTACTCTATGATTTTGACGCCCAATTGCTCTGTGTACGCGCTGATCACCGCGGGCATAGCCTGCGTGGGAGATTCCCGAAGATTTATGACGACGAAGCCCGGCCTGTCCGGTGATCGGTTTTCGGGAAGGGTAACAATCCAGTCTCCGGTGATCCGGAGCGGGATATCCCCGCTCAATTCAAGGGCTTCCTCATTTCTGGATAGTTTCGGGTAATTGCACACCATCAGGATCTTGTTCAAAGCGGAACCGAGATTATCCGCTTTTAAAAGATGGACCACCCGGTAACTTTCCCAACTTGACTCTATGAGCCTCGCCATCTGATGGGGAAGGTTGTTGTTTACGTCTACGATCACCTTTAACCCATCTTGAAGATTGAGAATCGGAAACGATGCCGCCTTGAGGTCTATCTGTCCGCCTGAAGGCAAAGGGATGAAATGCTCGCCGGTCTGAACCCAGTCTTCTCCCATTTCAGAAAAAATCATTTTGAGGTGAGGCCCAACACCATTTACGCCCTGGATTTCTCCCCGATCCTCCGTGTCCGCTTTCACGTCTGTAACGCTTTCCGGTTTTGGCGGCTCAATGGGTTTTCGCACGACTTTGGGAGAAAAGATCGGCAGTCTGACCCTTTGTCCGGGGTAAATAAGATTCAGATCCGTTATGGAAGGGTTCAGCTGTTTGACCATGTCAAGGTATTCCTTATAAAGATATCCTTTAGGAAGGTCATAGCGCCCCGCGATGACCCGCGTCAGGCTGTCACCGGGCTCAACCGTGTAATCGTCAAGGTTTACATCTTTCAAATCAGTGAGCGAAGCCTGCGTCGGCGTCTCAACCGCCGCAGGGGTGCGAGGTCCCGTAACCGGTACGATCTTGAGGGGAATGATGATCTTATCGCCCGGATGCACCAGGTTTAGATTGCCGAGCGATGTATTCAGTTCCTTGAGCACCGACAGGAGTTCGGCCACACCGTAACGTTGTAATAAGCCTCTCTCCCTTAAGACTTTCCACACCCACTCCCCTTTTTGAACCGTATACTCCTCTGCCAAAACCTTCTTATCTTCGACTTCGTAGATGTCTTTTTCGATTCCCGCCGTCTTCGTCAATGAAATGGAATAGGTCTTCTCCTCCTCCTGCGCCTGGGATAGGCTCAGGCAAAAGATGACCGGCAGAACCGGGCAAAAGCCTCGAACGATTCTTCTTGGTATTCCCCATTTCTTATTCAACGTTTCGCTCCTAAAGACTACCTAGAATGAACATGAGTGAAACTAATTCTTTCCAAAAGTAAAAAGTTAACCTAAATCATGTCAATATTACTTCAAATAATGCTATTACCGTACCACATATTGCGGCTCTTGCAAAGTATTATACAGGATGTGGTGTTTTTTCTTTACAAAACCTGGATAAACTGATAAAAGCGGCTTGTAAATTGCCCGGCACTCCCGTGCATGCGGCTTATTTGTCAAGATTGTATCGCTTTCGGGAATACGATTTAAAATGATAGCAAGGTTTCTCGATGAAAGCCAGATAAACCGTGCAGGGCAACGGAGGATATCATGAAAATCAAAAAGCTTTACATACGAGGCTTTAAGTCTTTTATGGACAGGCTTGAAATAAATTTTCCTTTTGGAATCAGCGGCATCGTCGGGCCAAACGGCTGTGGAAAGAGCAATATCGTCGACGCCATCAGATGGTGTATGGGTGAGCAGAGTCCCAAGCAGTTAAGAGGGCGGCGGATGGAAGACGTGATATTCGCCGGCGCCGGGCCTCACAAACCCCTCGGCATGGCGGAGGTTTCTATCCTTCTGGAAAATGGAAATGGTACCTTTCCCGTCACCTACGCGCAAGAAGCCGAATTGTCGGTGACTCGCCGCTTATACCGATCCGGTGAAAGCGAATACCTGATCAATAAGGTTCCATGCAGGCTCAAGGATATCCAGGAGATTTTCATGGATACCGGCCTGGGAAACAAAGCGTATTCAATCATCGGTCAGGGTCAAATCGGCACCATCATCGACCAAAAGCCGGAAGATACGCGCGTCATGTTGGAAGAAGCTGCCGGCGTCACAAAATACAGAAAAAAAGTAGAGGCATCCCAAAGGAAAATAGAGCTTACCGAGGCGAACCTTCAACGGGTGGAAGACATTCTGGGAGAGGTTCAAAGGCAGATGCGGTCTCTAAAGAGGCAGGCCTCCAGAGCCAAGCGCTACAAAAGTATCTCTGAAACGATTCAGAACCTGGAACTCACCTTGTACGCCAACACCTATCATCAGTTTCACTTTGAGTCGGCCGACAAGCTCAAATCGACGGAGGATCTGGAACAGCAAGAAATCGCCAAGGCCACCCGGTTCTCTCAACTTCATGCCCAAATCGAGACGATGAATCTGGAGTTGGAAGAAAAGGATAGCCACTTGTCACATTTGAGGGATGGCTTTCTTCAACTGAAAGAAAGGGCTCACAAAAAGGAGACTCGTCTTGAATCTCTAAAAGGCGATATGAGAATGCAGGATGAATTGGTGAACCGACTCAGGGTCGAACAAGCGGAGCTAAGAGATCGGCTATCGCGCCTTGATGAGGAAAAAGTAAGCCTCAAGCAAAACCTGGAAAAGATGAAAGAGCGGTCGCATGAGCTCGAAGGGGAGATATCGCTGAGAGAAAAACGGTTGAGCGCGAGACGAGAACTGTTGAAAGGCATTAAGGAAGACTATGAGAAGGCTCGGGGGGAGCTGAGTGACGGCGCAAATAAAGAAATGGGGCTGAATCACGAATCCGTTTATCTCAACAAAATGCTCGGCCAAATCACGGATGGTCGCTCCCGCCTTGAACAAGAGCGAGAAGACGTGAAAGCGAAGATAGAAACGGTCCTCAAGGCTTCGGACAGAAAAAACCTGGCAAGGGAGGCGACCGCGGAAAAATTGGGGGAGGTTGAAGCGATTATTAAGGCCCATGACATTGAATGCGAATCACTGGAACAGACAAAAAGACAGCTAGAGACGGACTTGAAGCCGGCGGAATCAGATCTTAATGTTTGTCAGTCACGATTTGCCGGCTTGCAAGCCCTGACAGAAAATTTCGAAGGATACCAAATGGGTGTTCGGACCATCATGAAGGCCAAAGACTTGGAACCGCATCAAAGCGGACACATCATCGGGCTTTTGGCGGACATCATCCAGGTAGACCCAAACTACGAACAGGCGGTTGAAGCGGTTTTGGCCGACAAACTACAGTATGTCATTGTGCAATCCCAGGAAGACGGCAAACAGGCGGTACAATATCTGAAGCGGAAGGAAAAGGGCAGAAGCAGTTTTGTCGCAATGAAAGCGTTGAGGCACAACGAAAAGGATAAGCGGGAGCATTTTAAATTTAGGTCCATGATGGATTGCATTTCAGTGCAGGATTGCTATCTCCCATTAATGACCGCGCTCTTGGAAGATACCGTGTTGGTGGCGGACCTGGAAACAGCGCTGTCGGCCTGGGAAAAAAATGAAGAAGATTTATGTTTTGTAACTACGGACGGCGACATCGTCGACCGAAGCGGCGTCATCAGCGGTGGGAAGCTTGCGCAGAGTTCCCGAGGCCTGCTTGCCAGAAAACGAGAGATGAAGGAGCTGAAAAAACAATCGGATGTCTATCAGAAAAAAGTGGATAGTTTGAGACGCAAACTCGAACATATCAGCGGTGAGATTCAGGAAAAGAAAGATGCGCTGGAAAACTTGACGGAAGACAAGTGGCGTTGCCAGGAAGAAATAAATGAATTTGACAAGGCGTTGTTTCGACTTGGCCAAGAACTGGATCAGTTGGAGAAGTTATCCCAAAGGATATCGAGCGAGCTGGAAAGCAAAGGTGTCGAGCAGAACACGCACAAGAGGGAGCTTTCAAGAATTGAAGCAGCGCTTCAGGAGCGGAGAGTCGAGCGGCAAAAGGAAGAGGAATACTTGCGAAAAAAGGAACTTGAACTCAATGAGTCACAGGAAGAATATGATCAGTTTCGAGATGATCTGGCGAAATTCAAGACGGACGATCGTATCCTGAGAGAAGAACAACGCAGCCTGGTTCGCGAATTGGAAATGAGAGAAGATTACGGCAATGACGCCTTGAAACGGTTCCAAAAAACCGAGGAAGAGATTTCCTTATGCCGCGACCGACAGAAGGCGTGTCAGCGCAGTATCGAAAGTCTTAACGAGGAACTGGAAGCGCTATTTGAAAAGTTGAGCGGGGCGGAAACGGTCTTGAATCGCTCGGACCGGGAAAGACAGACGTTTCAGGATCGTGTCAAAGAGGAAGAAGACAGGGCGGAAATGCTGCGGGAAGAGCGCCAAGCCCTTAAGGAAGAGATCAACAGATCCAAGATGGAGCATTCTGAAATCCAATTCAAGATGAATAATCTCACTGAAATCGTGAGAGAAAAATTTAACCGGAATCTGCTCGATATCTATGAACAATATTTGGATCAAGCCTTCTCAATGAAAGAGGTGGAGAGAAAACTGGAAGCACAAAAGGAGCTGAGGCAGAGGCTGGGAGAAGTAAATCTCACGGCTATCAAGGAACATGAGGTACTAAAAGAGCGCTTCGTATTCATCAAAAACCAGCGAGAAGACCTCCTTTCTTCCATTGAGTCCCTGAGAGCGGCAATCAGAAAGATCAACAAGACCTCGCTCGATAGATTTCGGAAGACGTTCTACGATGTGGATCAAAAGTTGAAGGAGATTTTCCCGATTCTTTTCAATGGCGGCACAGCCGGCCTCAGAATGACCGATGAATCACAGCCATTGGAAAGTGGGGTTTTAGTGGAAGTGCAGCCCCCGGGTAAAAAGCTCAGTCACATGGGGCTGCTCTCCGGTGGGGAGAAAGCCCTGGTCGCCATGGCCTTACTCTTTGCCATCTACATGATCAGACCCAGCCCATTCTGCCTGCTCGATGAGGTGGATGCCCCCCTTGACGAGGCGAATATTGATCGTTTCAATCACCTTTTGGAGGAAATCAAAAGGGCCTCTCAGATTATCATGGTAACTCACAGCCGAAGAACGATGGAAATCGTTGATCGGCTGTATGGGGTCACCATGCAAGAGGCCGGAGTCTCCAAGACAGTTTCTGTGGATGTTCGCGGCACGAAAACTCCGGTTTCCGAGGGCTCACCGAATCATCAGCGGATTGGTCGCTGAAAAATTCAAAATACCGCTTACCGCAAACGAGGATAGAAACGATTATGCTCAATTCGTTTGGTCAAACAGAAACCGAAAAGGACACCCACGGCGCTTCAGAAAAGAAGGGGTTTCTAAAACGACTTCGAAAGGGGCTTTCAAAGACAAGGGCGACCCTTACCGGGCGCCTGGATCGTTTGTTCCTGGGGAAAAAAGAGATCAGCGAGGATTTGCTGGAGGAATTGGAGGAGATCCTTTTTACTTCAGACATCGGGGTCGCGTCGACACACGAATTGATCGAATCATTGCAGGCGCAGCTGGCCAGGAAGGAACTGAAGAACCCGGAGGCTTTGAGGAACGCTTTAAGAGACCACATTCTTGCTTTTTTGGAAGCGCCGCCCCCGAAACGCCCATTGCCGGGGCCCGGAGAACCCCTGGTGATTATGGTGGTCGGTGTCAATGGGGTGGGAAAAACGACCACCATCGGCAAAGCGGCCCACCGGTATGTTTCGCAAGGGAAAAACGTCCTTCTGGTTGCAGCCGATACGTTCAGGGCGGCGGCCGTTGAGCAGCTGAGTATCTGGGGAGAACGGGTAGGCGCAGATGTTATCAAACAAAAGACCGGCGCCGACCCTTCCGCGGTGGTCTTTGACGCCATAGCCGCCGCCCGGTCCAGGCAGTCCGATGTTGTTTTCATCGACACCGCGGGGCGGCTCCACACCAAAATCAACCTCATGGAAGAACTGGAGAAGATTCATCGGGTCGTCGGCCGCAAGTTACCCGGGGCTCCGCACGAGGTGTGGTTGATTCTGGACGCCACCACCGGTCAGAACGCGATTTCTCAGGCTGAAATGTTCAATAAAATCCTCGGAATTACCGGAATTATTCTCACAAAACTGGACGGCACAGCAAAAGGGGGAATCGTAGTGGGTATCTCGCGGCAGCTGGGGATTCCCATCACATACGTGGGCATTGGTGAAAAGATCGACGACCTGCGTCCCTTTAACGCGATTGAATTTGTGCAGGCCATATTCGACTGAACCAGGCTCAGGATAAAACCGAAATCCAAATGATAGGGGATCCCTTGACATTTCGCTATCGCTTGAGAAAACAGATCGATGTTTTGCTTTTTTGTCTCTCGCTCAAGAGATCTAGAGCGCCCGCATCCACTCGGGTCTGAGTTCTATCTCCCCCTTTAGCGCCGCGTCTATCCGGTCCAGGGCTTCTTGTTTTCCTTTCGGCAATCTGGCTCTGACCGGAAGGTAGTTTGAGGCATGGTTTGAAAAGAACAGACCCCGACTCAGGTTGGTGTGCGCGATCATTTCCCGGAGTTCCACCAGAAGCTCCTTTTCTTCCGGCAGCACAAACTTCCCGCTTTTGAAATCCTCATACAGTGGGGTGCCGGGGATCAACATCACCGTCAGCGCGCCGACGTAGTTGGGATCCATGGCACTCAACAGTTCGCCGGTCGCTCTCGCGTGCCGGAGGGATCTCCCCCGTCCCGCGATACCGAGCAAAACCGTCACCGAGAGCTTGATGCCCGCTTCCTTTACTTTTCTTCCCATCCGAATGAGATTCTCTGCGCTCGTTCCTTTTCGAATTTCCTTGAGGATATCTTCGTCTCCCGTTTCCACCCCCAGATAGAGAATCCCGAGTCCGTTTTCCCGGAGTTGCACCAATTCCTCCGGAGACTTCATTTTGATGCTCTTGGCATTGGCGTAAGCCCCCACCCTTTTTACCCAAGGAAGGTGCTCACGGATTTTATCCAGGATCCCCATCAATCTCTTCTGCGGTATGATCAGCGCGTCTCCGTCCATGAGAAACACCCTGTCCTGGCGTCTCATGTACGTGGACGCAAACAGAATATCGCTCAGGATGATTCGATCATCCTTGATCCGAAACCTTTTGCCTTTATAGGTACCGCAAAAGCTGCACTTGTTGTGTGAACATCCCACCGTTACCTGAAGCAATATGCTGTATGCTTCACTGGGCGGCCTGATACAGGTACCCTCATAATGCATTCCATCGTTTTCCACAGCGCAGTCCGGCACTTTTTTCCACCTCCCGACACATGAGTGACACGGTGCTGGCAAACTAAAGCCCTATTTCGCCGTTTGCAACGCAACCGGGGCACGTAACTTTTTAATCTTTGCCCTTCCCTTCGACTTTCTTCTTTTTTTTCTGCTGCCGCTTACTGATTTCTTGTTTGGTTTCCGTCTCTTTTTTCTTTTTAACTTTTTCTTTCCGGGGGGCGGCCTTCTTTTCCGCCTTGAGCCTGGCCATGTCCGCCTTTTTCTTTTCCAAGTCGGCGATGACCTTCAGTCGGGTTTCCGTCTCCCTTAGCTTGGCTCGTATTTTTCGCACAGCGGCATCTTTGGTGATTTGACCGGAGTCGCGGCCATTTTCTCCCAACAACGACAACCGCTGTTTCAACTTGTTCTCCCAATACGCTCTCTGGGACTCTCTGGCAGATTCGCTTTTGGATGTCATATGTTTCTCCTCTCTCCGATTTTGCCTTCCGGTTCGTATCTTTTTCAATTCGTATCCATCCGGAAATGAAATATTTCCGGATGGAATTATCAGCGTTCAACACTCAGGACTCAGGCAACGCCTTGTATTCAGGTCTTTTGCTGAAAGCCGTAAGCTGATCGCGCGAGTCCATATATGCCAATTTACAGTCTCCCATGAACGAGATTGCTCCCCAAGACATTTTGATCTATCTTTAAACGTTTTTATCAGGAAATGAGGATTTGATAAACACCAAAAATGAAATCATTCTATCGCTCCCTAAACCCCTTCTTACCGTGGAAACAGCTTGAACGCCCTCTTGAATGGAACTACATTTTCGGCCGTCCGGCGCCGCTTGAACTTGAAATCGGATTCGGCCTGGGCGATTTCTTGGTCCGACAGGCGCAGGCCCGGCCTGAAATCAATTTTGTCGGAATCGAGCTGGGTTGGGTTCAAGTTCGACGGGCACTTCGAAAAATTGCTTTGGCCGGAGCGAAAAATGTTAGAATAATACGGGTCGATGCAAACGTTGCCCATGAGAGACTTTTCCCGGAAAAGTCTTTGCAAAGTGTCTACGCGCTTTTCCCGTGTCCATGGCCCAAAAAAAGGCATGCCGAGCGCAGATTGTTCTCAAAGCGTTTTCTAACACTGCTCAACAGCCGGATCGCCGTGAATGGGCAGGCATTGATCGTGACGGACAGCCATCCTTACGCAAAATGGATTCGCTCCCAGGTCGGTGGATCGGGGTTTGAGGCCGTTCAAAGAATGGTACCGCCCACATTTCTTACAAAATATGAGCGAAAGTGGCATGACTCAGGACAGGAATCATTTTATGAATTGAGGCTCATCAAGCGTCAACATGCGAAAATCCCGCCCAAGGAGGACACCCCTTTGAAAACGCGCCGCACAAAGCATTTTGACCCGGAGGATTTCAAACCGACCAAATTCGGTGGTGACATTTCAGTGGATTTTAAGGATCGCTTATACGACCCGAAGCGGGCAGTGGGAATGATAAGGGCCGTGGTGGGCGAGGATAATTTGGTACAGGAGTTTTGGGTTGAAATCGTGAAAAAGAAACATCTTTGGCACATTCGACCTGCCAAAGGGTGCGGCATCGTCCCAACGGCAGGGATTCAGAAGGCCCTGGATCTCGTTTATGACGCCGCAAACAGATCCACAACGCTCCCGATCCAGCCTACGAAAAACGAAAGCCCTATACAGTCACCTCACGGAAATTTTTGAGATGAAAGTGCTGAAGGACATGCGTAAATAGATCTATTTCCCTGTTTCACTGCTCTGAATCGACGCTGGAGAGGTACTGCCTCAAGAATTGGTGGTCCTTCTTTGAAATCTGAGTGAATTTGACTCCCATCCCTGCCGGTTTATCGGCCAGACTCTCATCCGGAGATCGAGCCCATACGACCTCGCATTTGATTTGTAAGGCATCCGATACGCCGGGAAGCTGCAACTTCAAGG
>JAWOGN010000045.1:0-3615 GCA_046496815.1 Desulfatiglandaceae bacterium | reverse complement strand
GCCGACAATGGGGTTAATGGGGTCGGACCGAAACAAAAGGTACAGCTTGGCGTGAAGGGGATGCCGCAAGAAGAGCTTGGCAATCACCTTTTTTTCTTTGAGCCTTTCGGCCAAATGGCGCAAACCGGCTTCGTCTTCATTGTTGGGGGCACCAAAGGTCAACTGACGGCGGAATTCCTCGGCGAGCTGCTTTTTGAGCCGGATGGCGGATTGATTGTCTATGCCCTGGTCTCGGGACACGAGGCTCAAGACTTCACGGAGTTGATCCTGTGGCGGCTTCTGCATCCCCACCAAGAGCCTGCACGCGCCATCTGTCTCCGACCAATGCTGGGTATATCTATCCAGTTCCTTCCAGCCACGGAGGTTGAAATAGCCTACGCAGAAATCAGCCCTGTCAGAGAGGTGCAAGGCTCCTTGAAGCGCGGGTAGGAGGGATTGGTCGATGTTGTCAAAGACTTGAGGCATTCATGGCTTCCTGTGTCGAGTAGCGATGGTGGCGGAGTTGTGCTGGCTAAGAACGATTGAATTATATATATGTGAATTAGAGTATATTTGTGTTTTTAGCAACGGTTTATTAGAAAAATCGTGCGCAAAAATCAAGAAATTATGGAATCTCACAGGATTCAAAATAGAAGCGCGACTTTATGGCTCGGAATAGGAAATGGACTGGTTGTGTCTCGTGTATTTCATGGTGGGCAGAGTAAAGCTTGGGGTCGCATCTTAAATCTGAAATATTGTTTTTGAATACTTAAGGGTAGGAATCCGCAAAAAAGGGCCGGTGAGATTTCTAAGGTAGCGTGAGAGATCGAGCGATTCATTCAAACCGAACGAATGAAATGGTGGTCCACCCTACTTGAAAGCAAAACCATACCTACTAAGAAACTTCACAACCTTGGAGTATGCCTGGGTTAGATTCTCCGCTCGGATCTTATGGGTCAAAGGCAACTCTATGGCAAATGGGGGGATGGAATCAAAGGTCATGTCAATGGTGACAGGATTTTTCCCTCCATTCTTGATGGTTATCAGTGCTGAGTATTCAATCCACTCCCCGTATGCTCTCTCCCTTGCCTCTATGGTTTCGTGAGATTGGTAAATGATGCTGAATTTAGCCATATCACCTAGCGGTGAATCTCAAGGAAGAAATAGGATCTAGGATAAGATGCTTTCGTTTTTACTTTTATTGGATTCATTTTTCAACTGCAAAGTTTGCCGGCCGTGGAAGTGAAATAGAGCCCTGGGAGAAATTGAATCGACTCTGAGATTGCACTAACGTTTTGATTTTTGGAAAAAGATGACTAATTTGGAATTGTGAGTAAAACGACTATTTTCTTAAAGGGGGTGATTTGAATATGGATGGCATCCGATATTATTTGCCAGGAACAATACTAATCCTGATAGCGATCATGATCGTAGCGGTTCCGGAGATCCTCGTGGCTTTTGTGGTCTCCATCATTATTATGGCGGGAATAGGAGCATTATACATTGGGCACAAGATCAGAAAATCAGAAATCGAAGTTCAACCTAATGATGGATGGTCTTCCGATGATGATTTTTTCGGGCGCAGGTTTGTGAGGAGACCGGTTTTTAGAGATTGGAATAGATGGTTTTAACAATCTTTCCCGATTCAACGGGGAAATTTACATAGACGAAGGGGAGCTTGAACATGCGGCTCCCTTTTCATTTCTTCCGGTAAATGTTCAGACCGATCTTCTTGTCTTCTGCTCCCGGTATGCTCACATTTCCTTCGGTCGAGGCAATGATAATTGTTTTGCCTGAAGAAGACGGCCCAAACTCCTTGGAAAGGTCCACCTTGACCGTCAGAATATTTCCCGCAACACTCATCTCCACGTTCTTCATAATGAGCTCTCCTTTGTCGTGATTGAGTCAACTGGACTATAATGGTTTATGCCTGGTGCGTCAAGTTCACTGACTGCCCGCTCGCCCTCTTTTGCTATTTATAACATGTCTTAACGACAAAGCTCATAGTGGTAGCGAATTTTCATAGTATTATGGGTCATTTTTGTTGTATATTTTATAATTAGGGATCCATCTTTATGCGGATAAATATTCAAAAATTTGTATCCCTCTTTCGCCAAAAAAGATTTTCAAGCTCAGAGAAATATGATTATTTAATCTAATATGTTCAATTATATTTAAACCATGAGAAGGATTTCACATGTCCGCTGAAATCGATATAAAGGCATTTGATTGCATTTTTCGGGATATAAGCGAATCCATTCACGTCCGTACCCATGCCAAAGATATCGCGACTCTTGTGGTCAGACGTGTAGCAGAGTTATTAAAGGCCAAAGGGGCTATCATTCGTATAATGAACATTGAGAACAATCAAACAGATGTTGTTGCGTCCTACGGGCTCAGCGAGCAATATCTGAACAAAGGCCCTATTTCATGGGAGAAGATCATCAATGGTTTTCGAGGGACCGATGATATAAGCCTCATATGGGATATAATCGAAGATCCCCGGATACAATACCCCAAAGAAACTGCGAAAGAAGGGATCAAGATGGTCGTGGATGTACCACTCAAGCTAGGGGATTACACAGTGGGCGTCATGAGGGTCTATTTCCCCGTCCGGAGGAAACTTACCGAGGAAGAAATCAATTTTCTGATATTTACCTCTCACCAAGGAGCTTGTGCCATTGAAAAAGCAGGACTCATAGAAACCCAGCGTGCGCAATATGACCAGCTGGCCTTAGAGACTGAAAAATTGTCTGCCTTGGGGCGGATGGCTGCCGGCATTGCCCATGAGATTAACAATCCCCTGACTGGAATTCTTCTTTATAGCTCAAATATGATCAAGAAGGTTCCTGATAAAGGACCCCTCAGGGAAGGGCTTGAGGTCGTCATCAACGAGACGAAGCGGTGTAAGACAATCATTCAGGATCTTTTGAATTTTTCCCGTGCTGGTGAGCCTATTACCGCATTATCGAATATCAATGACATTATTGAGAAGGCCCTTAGCATGCTTGCAAACCAATTTCATCTGCATCATATTCAGGTTGAAAAGCGCTTGGAAAATGAAATGAAGGATAGTATGTTGGATGAAAAACAGATTCAACAGGTCCTTATTAACCTATTGCTCAACGCTGTGCAGGCAATTGGAGAGACAGGTATCATCAGTATCAGAACCGATGTGGATAGCGGTAAAAGGTGCGTACGGGTTGAGATCGCGGACACCGGTTGTGGCATACCCGATGATCATATCTCCAAAATTTTCGACCCCTTCTTCTCTACCAAGTCAAACGGAACCGGCTTAGGCCTATCCGTGAGCTATGGCATTGTTCAAAAGCATAAAGGAAGTATCCGGGCCTTGAGCCGACCTGGAGAGGGCGCTCATTTCATTTTAGAGTTACCTTTCACACCGGAGATCACTGCAAAGCAAGAGTAAGACCCGGAAAAACCCTGGATGCGAATCATTACGCGTAGTGATTTAACGATCGCGCCGAGAGTCTATTTTTGGCTACCAGACCTGAATGAAGGTTGCTGTGCTTGTTAACAAAAAAATCTCCACCCCCCCGCCCAGTGGATGACTTTGGACCTGATCAAATGGGCCAGATTTATGAACCTTCAGCACCTGGAGCATCTAATGAATAG
>JAWOGN010000276.1:0-41775 GCA_046496815.1 Desulfatiglandaceae bacterium | reverse complement strand
ATTCAAGCGCATCCGTTTTCCGCGCGCTGCAGCAAAAGGTTTTGTCATGTCCATCGTCCCCATTTTTGATCCCCAGAGAGCGGGTCGGCCCATGCGGGTCGCCGCCTTCCTGTCGGGTTCAGGCACCAACATCATGAAGTTAATTGAGCGGGAGAAAATGCTCAAGTCGGCGGCGGGCGCCTCGCCCTTTGAAGTGATTTTCATCTTCAGCGATCGATCGGACGGCGTTTCCGCCGGAGAAAAAATCGCTTGCGAAAACGGCCTTCCCTATTTTAGCTACGACATTCGAACTTTCCATCGGATGCGGTCTTTGAAGAAATCCATCGGCACGCCGGAGGGCCTTTCGGCCAGGAAAGAATATGACCGTCCCGCCAAGACACTGGTGAGAGCCTTTGAAATTGATGTGATTGCTCTCGGCGGTTATATGAGCTACATTACCTTAGACAGGTGTGTGAATGTTCACCCTGCCGATCTGTCTATCCGTCTGCCGAATGGTCAGCGGAAATACGTGGGGGACCATGCGGTTCGGGATGCCATTACAGCCGGAGAAACAATGCTCCGAGCCTCCACCTTGTGGACGGATGCGGGTGTGGACACAGGCCCCTTGCTGATGGTGTCGGAAGCAATCCCTGTTGAATTGCCGGAAGCCCTCGACAGTTTGATCCGGAAAAGGGAGGTCTTTCTCCGGGTGGTGGATGCACACCAGGCACGCCTTAAAGCTGTGGGAGACTGGAAAATATTCCCCCGAAGCATTGAGCTCATCGCCCGGGGCCGCTTCGGGTTCGACGAAAACCGAGCGCTCTATTTTGACGGCCACCCCGCACCCGAAGGGTATCGGGAATAGCCTGCTCGCATGTGGCGGTTGGATGGAGTTGCAGGGCTCGGATCCCTGCGAACCCCGCATCGGGGTCCGGGGAGACTCCGGAAGTCGTTTACGTTAACAGGTCGGGCACGCCGTCTGTCGCAGGAGTGACAGGCGCCGAACCGTCATGGAATAGAACCGATTTTGGAGGGGGTGCAAGGCCTTTGAGGGAGAAAAGGAGACATGTCCGGAAGGCCCTTTTCATGGGGGTGCATTACACCGCGGCGGGGCGAAATCACAATGACTTCATCGAAAACATCAGCACGGGCGGTGCGTTCATCCAAACCCGCGGCCCCTTTTTCATCGGACAAAGGGTTTCGCTGGTTTTTCCCTTACCAAGCTACCGGATTCCCGTCAATATTACCGGGGAAGTTGTCCGGATTAGTCCCCAGGGAATTGGGCTGAAATTCAAGCTGATGGCGCCCGTGAACTCAGTGGGGGTCTTGAGGGGGTTGATCGCGGGAGAAAAATATTTTTTGGGTCCGCCGGAAAGTGCAAAAGGAATACCCAAAGCCGGAAGAAAAAGAGTCCGTTGGAAGGCTTCTGACGGCCCCGGAGTGACGGGCTACAAACTCTATTGGGCCGTGGGCGACGGGGTGGGTTATGAATCCGATTGTGCCGAAGTCGGGTATTTGAATGAGGCCGTCCTGCCCGATGATTTTCCTTCATTTCCTAAAGTTGCCGGGGAGATACAGCTGGGACTGACAGCCGTCAATGATATCGGGAATGAATCGGATATGACGAAGTTTGCCGTTTCTTTTGATTTTACCGCACAGCGTGTTCAAATGTCCGAACCGCATGCTGAACGGCTTTCCTTTTATGACGTGGGTTGATGGAAAATGGCCGACTGGGTCGCTTAAGCTTATTTCCGGATGAAAGGACGTCTTTGATGGCAAATTTCGTGTTCGTGCTGCGTATGGATCCGGCTGCTGAATGAAAGGTGTCTAATTTTTGAGTCCATCGATTGGGGTTTCGTCATATTCCAATGAAGAAGCCGACCTCGTGAATATTCCCCTCGGCCCCGATGAGCGGCATTTGGAGGATACACCCAAAAGACTCCGGCACGGTTTTTGGTCTCGTTTTCGGATACCCGCCCCTTTGGATTGCGCCGACCTATTTGTCCTTCCCCGGAGCAGCAAAGCGAAAATGTACCTACCGATAGGTAGTATTCCCCTTGACGACCTCCGCTTCGATTATTAAAATTAATTTAAAAATTATTGTAAACCCAGCAAATTTAATGAAATCGTAAAAGGTGTCACCCCGTTGGAAATCCCGATGAATGCGGGATCTTCGAACGGAGGGCAAGCTCCTTCTTAAGTAATTGAAAAAACTGGATTCCGGTCTACACCGGAATGACGGAAAAAGGTGATTTCCGACTTTTTATGCGCACATCAAATTTTGCAAACCGCATTTTGCTATGAAACGGATAACAAAAAAAGTTGATGAGAAGACGGCAAGAAACAGGCTTCTGGATGCGGGAACGGATCTTTTTGCCGAAAGGGGGTATAGCGGCACGTTTGTAAGAGAAATTGTTGCGCGGGCCGGTGTCACCAAACCGGTGCTCTATTATTATTTCAAGAACAAAGAAGGAATGTTTCGCACGATCCTCGAGGGAGCCTCGGAGCAACAGAAGGCTGTTTTGGCGGAAGTCTTCGAAATCCCGGGTACGGCACTCGATCGACTTGTTTGCCTCTATCATCAAATTTATCAGGGAGTCATGGCGCAACAAAATCTGTTCAAATTGATTTACAATTTGGTTTTTGGGCCGCGTCAGGGCGCTCCGAATTACGATGTCGATCAATATCACCGCCGGATGGTCGCAGCGATAAAGCAGATCTATCTGGAGGGAGTCGCTCGCGGGGAGGTGAGGGAGGCGGATGCGGAGGAGGTGGCTTTCCTCCTGTTGAGCTTGCTTGATTTCTGTTTTCATCTGGAATACGTGAACCCCGGAAGTTCCGATCCGCAGAGGCCTGAGCGCTTGTTGCGGTTGGCGTTTGAAGGGCTGGAACAAAGGGGCGTTTGTGAAGACAAAGGGCCGTTGGAATATGAAAAAGTCTGATTTCGGAACAAAGCTGTTGCGTTTTTTCTGGGGGTTTTTCCCTTGGCTGATCGTCGGCTTGATCTTGGCTTTCATTATCGTGATGGGTGGTCGCGTGATTGAGGAACAAGGTCGGCTGGCGGAGGCGAAAAAGGCGGCAATAAAGAAAGAGGTTCCCGCTGTCAGCGTGATCACGCTGACCCTGAACCCGCAACGGGTTGAGGATAAAATCAGTTTACCTGCCGAGGTGGAACCTTTTGAAGACCTGTGGGTGAAAGCTGAAGTCAAGGGGCAGGTGATCACGATTCCGGTTGAAGAGGGACAGGAAGTCACAAAAGGGCAGAGGCTGGTCCAGCTGGATGACCGGGACTACCGATCCCATTTGGCTCGAATCGAGGCAAATTATAAGCTGGCCAGGCTTGAATACAGCCGCTTTGAAACCCTCGCTAAACGGAACATCGCGGCAGCAAGCAAGTTGGATGAAGCCGAAGCCCGGCTGAAGGATTTGGAGGCGCAGCGCAGTGAAGCCAATTTGGCATTGAGTCGGACCCGAATCAACGCGCCCATCTCCGGTCGCATCAATGAGATTAAGGCGAAAGTCGGGGACTTGCTGGACGTCAATCAGCCGGTGGCCCAAATTCTCCAGAACGACACGGTCAAGGTCACGGTGGGCGTACCCGAAAGTGATGTCGAGGCGGTGTTCACACTGGAGGAAGCGGAGGTCGTCATCGAAGCCCTGGACAAACTTCGCGTAAAAGGCAAGAAGGTGTTCCTTTCCCGTCAGCCGAAGACCATGGCCCGTCTCTATGACCTCGAGCTGATTGTTCCCAACCCCGACGGCCGAATTCTCTCGGGTATGTTCGCGCGGGTGGAGCTTGTCAAAAAGGTATTTGATGAAGCCTTGTCCGTCCCCCTCTACGCCGTGATCACCCATGGAGATGACCGTTTCGTCTATGTGGAAACGGATGGTCAGGTGGAAAAAAGACCGGTGCAACTGGGGGTACTGACCGGCTGGCAGGTCCATGTGCAAGCAGGTTTAAGTCCGGGGGAGCACGTTGTCGTCGTTGGGCATCGATTTCTGGATGACGGTCAGACGGTCAAGGTGATCAAAAATGTGAGTCGACCGGAAGAGATTGTCCAGTCATGATCATCTCTGATCTAGCGGTTCGCAAAAGAGTCAGCGTTATTGTCCTGGCCATGGTGATTATCATCTTCGGCCTGGTCGCCTATCGCTCCCTTCCCCGCGAATCGGCGCCCGATATCACCATTCCCTACGTCTTTATCAAGACGCAGTATGCCGGTGTCGCGCCCGAAGACATTGAGCAATCAATCACAATACCCATCGAAAAGAAACTCAAGGGCCTGGAAGCGGTGAAGAAGGTCGTGTCTTCCAGTACCGAGGGTATGAGTTCCATTGTCATTGAGTTCGAGGCCGGGACCGACATTGATGATGTCCTTCCCAAGACCAAGGACAAAGTCGATTTGGCCGGGCCCGACTTGCCGACCGACCTGGAAGATGATCCTGAAGTGACGGAGGTGAATATCTCTGAATTGCCGATCATCATCCTTTCCCTTTCCGGAACCGTCGGACTGGTGAGGCTCAAGCAAATCGCCGACCAGCTCGAGGAAGATATTGAGTCCATTCCCGGGGTCCTGGATGCAGAGGTGACGGGCGGGTTGGAGCGGGAGATCCGGGTCGAGCCATTCCCCGACAAGTTTTCTTACTATGGCCTGGCGATCACCAGACTCCAGAAGGTTATTTCCGAAGAAAATCAAAACGTATCCGGAGGTGCGATCCGGATGGCGGACGGGAGATTTCAGCTTCGAGTGCCCGGAGAATTTCAAACCCCCGATGAGATTTACGGATTGGTGGTCGGGTTGCACGAGGGGCGGCCTGTGTACCTAAAAGACGTGGCACGTGTCGTAGATGGGTTCAAGGATGAGGAGGGGAGAGCCCGATTGGACGGCCGCCGGGCGGTCAACATCGCGGTCAAGAAGCGGGCGGGCGAAAATGTGTTGCGCATCACCGAACAAATCGATCGGCTCGTTGATTCTCAGAAGGCCAGGTGGCCCGCCGGAACGAAGGTGACAAAACTCATGGACCATGCCAAAGATATCCGGATCATGGTTTCCGACCTGGAAAACAATATCATCAGCGGCCTCATCCTGGTTATCGTTGTCCTCTTCTTTGTCATGGGCGTTCGCAATGCCGTGTTGGTCAGTCTGGCGATTCCGTTCTCCATGTTTCTGTCGTTTTCGGTCCTTCACGCGCTGGGCATTACCCTCAATATGGTCGTTCTTTTTTCCCTCACTTTGTCGCTGGGCATGCTGGTGGATAACGCCATCGTCATCGTCGAAAATATTTTTCGGTACATGGAGCAGGGCGTGCCGCGTCTTCGGGCCGCGGTCAAGGCAACCGGAGAAGTTGCTCAACCGGTCGCCGCATCCACCGTCACCACGGTTGCGGCATTCTTTCCCCTCCTGTTCTGGCCGGGCATCATGGGCGAGTTTATGGCCTATCTGCCCAAGACGGTTATTATTACCTTGTCATCGTCGCTGTTTGTTGCGCTGGTCATCAACCCGGCTCTGGCGGCGTTTTTTCTGAGGCTTCCCGCGGGCCACCGTTTCTCAAAGATAAAGGCCGGCGCGGATGAGATCGAGCGGGCCGGGGAGGCGCCGATCACCGTCCGGGGGCCATTGCTGAAGGCGTACCGCCATCTTCTTAACGGCGCCCTCAACCACCGCCTGGCGGTCGTGGCCATGTCCTTGCTCGGCCTGGCGGCAATGGCAATGATCTGGTTCTATGAAGTGGGACTGGAGAAGCCGATCGAGTTTTTTCCGAATGTGGATCCGAACGCTATCTATGTCAATTTGGATATGCCCGAGGGGGCCGACCTGGAATACTCCGACCGAATCGCCCGGCAGGTGGAGCTGGCCCTCTGCAGGGGACACAGCGAAGGCCTGCCGCATACAGACCCTGCCCAGTGCTACGATGATGAAGCCGAAAAAAAGATGCACACCCTGCGGAACGGCAACCGGGTCAACGGTTTGACGGATATGGCGAACGTGAAGCACATTTACACGAAAACCGTAGCGGTCATGGGCGGTCAATCCGCTTTCGAGGACAACGCGCCAAACCATATCGGCATTCAGTTCCACGACATGGAGGATCGGACCGAACCGTCCCCCCGGACCGTCGAAGAGATCAGGGAGCGGATTCAGAACATCCCCGGCGCTGAAATAAGCGTTGCCAAGCAGGAAGAGGGGCCGCCGACCGGAGCGCCGATCAATATCGAGATCTCGGGCGATAATTTTGATGTGCTGGGACGCATCGCACAACAAGCGCGGGGGGTGCTGGAGAAGATCCCTTTCGTCCAGGACATCCGGGACGATTATGTCGCCGGCGCACCCACCGTTGAAGTGAGGGTCGATCGCCAGCGGGCGGCGCTTTTGGGTTTGTCCACGGAAGTCATCGGCTTTGTTCTGAAGGTGGCTTTCAACGGCATCAAGGTTTCCACATTTCGCGAGGGGGATGAGGACTACGACATCACAGTTCAGTTGCCCGAGTCGGATCGCCGGATGACCGATTTACTGAGAGAACTCTTGATCCCGACGAATGAGGGCCTTGTGCCGTTGAGCACCATCGCCGATTTCGAGATCACGGGGGGGCTGGGTCAAGTGAATCGCATTAACCACGAGCGGGTTGTTACGGTCAAGGCCGATGTGGACGAGAACTACGTTCCCGGGCCCGTTGTCCGGGCACAGGCAGAGAAAATTATGTCCGATGCAACCCTGCCGCCGGGCTACAAACTGGTTTTCACCGGTGAGTTTGAAGAGCAGCAAAAGGCACAGGCGTTTCTATCCAAGGCCTTCGGCGCCGCGTTATTCCTGATTCTCCTCATCCTTGTCACCCAGTTCAACTCCGTCTCCCAACCGTTAATCATCATGACTTCGGTTATTCTCTCCCTGGGCGGCGTCTTCCTCGGTTTGTCCATCATGAACAAGCCGTTCGGCATCATTATGACGGGGGTGGGGGTCATTTCCTTGGCCGGTGTCGTGGTCAACAACGCGATCGTCCTTATCGATTACGCGAACCGGCTCCGCGAGCGGGGGATGGGCGTTCGTGAGGCGATTATCGCCGCAGGCTGCACCCGTCTGCGGCCGGTGCTCCTGACCGCGGTAACCACCATCCTCGGCCTTATGCCCATGGTGACGGGCATTGCCTACAATTTTCGAAAAATGGAATTATCCACCGTCAGTGAGTCCACCCAATGGTGGAGTTCCATGGCCAGTGCCGTCATATTCGGGCTTGCCCTTGCCACGGTCCTGACCCTGGTTGTCGTGCCCACACTTTATTCGCTGGTCGCCACCACCGGTCAAGCTGCGGAACTGGGTATCAGTCGACTCCGTAGGGCTTACTGGGCACCCTTCTATCGTCTCACCGGGAGCAAGCCTGAGGAAGAAGAGCCTGTTTGAGCCATCCGGTGGAACCCATGTGAATGGCCGCCCATACACCGGGGAGTTCTGCTGCGGTCTTCCGGAAGCGATCCCAACAAGTCGTTCCGTTCCGCTTCCGGGTCTTTTCAAAAACCTAAATTGAAGCAGAATGTTACATTGCATTCACGGAGATAGGCGACGAAATCCACGAATTCCATTGAGTTGACAGCGGGTTTTGTTTTCCCTATATTTTTGAATACATGGTTTCATCGGGTGATGACCCCAAAAAGCCTGAGGATGTTGGACGCTTTTGACGCTGTCTTCTGAGTAAAGGAAACCGTATCATGCACCTGAAGAAAGTCACGCTTCTGCCGGAAAAATATCCAAACAAGGAATATTATCCCTTCAATCTGCCCACCTTTCATGAAACGAAAACCATTCTGTTCCAAGCGCCCGTCAGTATTTTCGTGGGGGAAAATGGTACGGGAAAATCGACCCTGCTCGAAGCGATTTGCCGGAAATGCGATATCCACATCTGGCGGAGCCTCGAGAATACGCGCTTTGAAAACAACCCCTACGAGGAGGCGCTTTACCGGTTTATTACCGTCGAATGGATGGATGGTGTTGTTCCCGGATCGTTCTTTACATCCGAAAGATCTCAAGAATTTGCCCGATACCTGGATGAGTGGGCAAAAAAGGATCCCGGCATGCTCAACTATTTTGGGGGCAAATCGTTGATGACGCAATCCCACGGTCAATCCCTCATGTCATTTTTCAGGGCGCGGTACCAAAAAAAAGGTCTTTACCTTTTGGATGAGCCTGAGACGGCCCTTTCACCCAGGAGCCAGCTCGAACTCGTTAATTTGATCCGGGATATGGGCAAAGCCGGACACGCTCAATTCATTATCGCCACCCATTCACCGATTTTGATGGCATGTCCCGACGCGAAGCTTTACAATTTTGACGATATTCCAGTGAAAGAAATCGATTATGAGCAAACGGATCATTACAAGATCTATAAGCGATTTATGGAGGATCGGACTCGGTTTTTGTAGATGACACCGGGTCCAATTGAGCCGATTCAGCGGATTGCTTTGGTTTCCATAGGATGAAACGGCATGGTTATTAAGCTGGGAACTCAACAGACTAAGCCCGTCATGCCGGTCCCGGATCTAGTCCGGGATGACGGATCCGGTATCCAGTACCCGCCTGGATTCCGGCTTTCGCCGGAATGACGAAATTGAGGTATTTAATTGCCGGAGTAATAAAATCATCGCGATTTGACGAGCCTGGGACACATCTCATCCAGACGGCGACAATAGGAACGTTCTAAATGGAAGCTGCGAAAATCATCGCACGATATCGCGACGGCCGGATGCTAAAAGGCTTGTCTCAGGATTTCTCTCCGAACAAGCCCAATTTTCAACTTTACCAGGAAGCTGAAGGCGTATCCGGAGTGCCTGTACGGGTCGATCTCGATGAATTGAAGGCCGTGTTTTTCGCGAAGAGTTTCACAGGAGATCGAGATTACAAGGAGCGCAAGGTATTCTTGCACGGAGATAAGCCCTCAGGTCGGAAGGTTGAGGTGGTCTTTGCGGATGGAGAAATGCTGCAGGGATCCGTCTTAGGCTACAATCCAAAGCATTCCGGGTTTTTTTTGTTTCCTGTCGACCCCGAAGGCAACAACATGAGGGCATTTGTGGTCAACGGCGCCGTGAAGGCGTTTCGGTACCTGTAATCCACCGCTGGATGCCGGACGCGAAAACAAATCCCGGCGCTCCCCGAAGGGGTGTCCTTCAATTGGAGACCTTTACAGAGTCAAAAAATTTTGTCGACAACCCTCGGTACATCGCACAAAGGCAGACTTCCCTTTCAAAGCTCGACATCCAGTCCATTGACCCTCCCATCATCGACATCATAGAGGGGTTTGCAAAACTCCCCTACTGCTTTACTCTCCAGAGCTGTTACGGGCATTTTATCACACCCGGACAAAGGGATCGCTACAATATCAAAAGGCTTTCCATCTCAACCGGCGTTTCAATGGTTGATTACAGAATCGCTTACCTTGCCTTGTGCTTGGAAGGAAGCAAAAACGGAAAGATGCTTTTTCAAGATCTGACGAAAATACCGACAATTGAACCAAAATATATCCAATTTGGATGTGCCGAGTGGTTTTGGCAAAGACAGGTGAATTCCTATGTCCTGCAAGTCGAACCCATTCGGCATCTGGGCAAAGACAAGGTCCATGTCGCGTATCAAGAAGCATTCCATATACAGGACACCCGAGATAGGTTTTTTGATCGGCTCAAAAAACTCCTGCAGGAAAGACTGGATGGGCAATGAGAACGGCCCCATGGAATTCGCATCCTTTGTTTCAGGTAGATTACGGCGAAGGCCCCTTGTATCGTCGAAATAGATGCGGACTGTTGGAGATCCCGTCCCTTTTCAGGCGCGGGAGAGGACTGCCATGCCGAATTGCTTGACCGGCATCATCCGGTTTTTATAGAGGCCGGGATGACAGGGAGTCACTCTCGGGATCCTATGCATAGTGCCGTATCGCTCAACGTGTGGGTGAACAGAAGCGTGACAGGAGCAGGTGCCATGACCCGATTCCACTTTTTCCGAATCAAGAACTCAATGCTTTTTTCGAACTTCGTTTCAAACCTCATCGGTGTCTCAGTGGTCTTTTTTTTGACCTTAAAGTCAGAAGCGACGCGTCCCGCAGATATTATTCAGCTGGCACATCAGATAAACACGTTTTTTCTTCCCGCCGCTTTCGCGCTGCCCTGGATCATAACGGTGCTTTATGAGAGACCGATCCGGTCCTACCTGAACATGTGGTATGAAAAAAAAGCATTGTCTGAAGCGCTTATTCTCAAGGCGCGCCAAAAACTGTTGAATGAACCCTTCTTTCTCATCGCCATTGACCTGGGTGTTTGGCTTGCGGCCGCGGTCTTATATTCCGGTCTTTTTTGGGCGCAGGGTGCCGACCCGGGAACGATCCAAGTCGCATTTTTTAGAAGTCTTTACACCGGATTGATTACCACGACCGTCGCTTTCTTCGTCTTTGAATTCGTCCTTCAGCGAAGGGTGGTTCCCTATTTTTTTCCAAATGGCGGTCTTTCCATGACCCCCAAGACACTGCGAATACGCATACGAACGCGACTCATTGCGCTGCTGTTTGCGAGCAATCTGGTGCCGTTCATTTCAATTCTCGATGACATCTGGAGAATATTTCCCATCCAGCAGGACCCCTATGAGACCCTGGGGCAATTGAAATCGGCGATACTCAGTCAAGTATTCGTATTCATGGGCGTCGGCATCTGGTTGACCTTTCTCGTGAGCAGTAACCTGACCAAACCCCTGAAGGAGATTACGCATGTTTTGAGACAGGTCAACAACGGCTTGTTCGACAATAAAGTGAGGGTGACTTCCAACGATGAGATCGGCTATACGGGTGACGTAATCAACGAGATGACCGAAGGGCTCAAGGAGAGGGACTTCGTTAAAGAGACCTTCGGTAAATACGTAACAAAGGAGATCCGAGACGAGATTCTTTCCGGAAGAATCTCCCTCGATGGTGAGCTGAAGGATGTGACCGTGCTTTTTGCGGATCTGCGCAATTTCACCCCCATGGTGGAAACGATACCGCCGAAAGAAGTCGTAAAGATCATCAACGCATATTTCAAGGAGATGGATGAGGCGATTCAGCAGCATAATGGCTTGGTGCTGCAATATATCGGCGATGAGATCGAGGCTGTATTCGGGGCTCCGATCGTTCGAGAAAATCATCCGGTGATGGCGGTATCAGCGGCCCTTGAAATGAGGAGACGGCTCCAGCGGGTCAATAGGAACCTCAATCGACAGGGATATCCAGCGCTCTCGCACGGAATCGGTATCCATACCGGACAGGTCGTGGCGGCCAACATCGGCAGTCCGGATCGGCTTTCATATGCCCTGGTGGGTGATACCGTCAATCTTGCTTCCCGCTTACAAGGCCTGAACAAGGAATTCGGCACCGAAATCATCCTCAGCGCAGCCACCGTGGCCCGCATAGACGGGAATTTTGAGTTGAAGGAATTGCCGGCTGCGCATCTGAAAGGCAAACGCAAGGAAGTCAGGTTTTTCTCACTGGCATAAATGAAAATCCGAGGCAATTTGATTTTGAGTCGGATACCCAAGCCAAAGCCACTTAGTCCTTGTCCCGAGATTGCCACGGCATTTCCGGATTGCGTGACTGCACCTTTTCCAAAGTAAGATGTTTTTTCGAAGGGTGTGAGCGATGAACGATCAGGGAAAAGAAAAACCCCCCTGGGGTAACAATTCGGCATGTCCCTGAGAAAGGAGGAAAACTCAGGGAGCTAGAGGGTTTGTTCGGAGTCAACGATCCGACAGGGAGGTTGGTGTAGTTTAGAATACTCTATATTGTGAGTCAAGAAAAAAATATTCAATATATTGTTATTCCTTCAATTGGGTTCCGGGGGTATGAATCCCGTACGGATCGCACCTCCCATGCCGCCTCACGCCAGGAGGTTGTCCCATGCAATATTTTTGAAGGTTTTGTGCAGGAAGTGGTCATCCTCGACCGCATGGAAGGAGAGGTCTTGAAAGGTATCCTCGGCAATACGCTCTACCGCGCGCAAGGGGATCACATCATCATCTTTGCCATGGTAGATCCAAACCGGGATGTGAAGTCTCCGGATCGTTTGCGGGGCAAATTCCATGAAATTTAAAGCCGGCGCGAGGAGGACCATCTTTTCAACCCGCGTCGGGTTGCCCATGGCAAAGAGGGACGCCATCAACCCCCCGAAACTGGAACCCACGAGTCTGAGTTCCGACTTTCCGGAAAGCACCGAATCAAGCTTTTTCATTCTTTCCTGTAGATCGCCGGTGAAGGTGGGAATCATCATGTCCGGAAATTTTTCCCGAAAAAAGATTGATTTTGTACCCTGATTACTGCTCTCCAGGCCGTGTATAAATATTCTTGATGTCATCGCCGACTATCGAATTTCAAGAATCTCATATTCTTTAATACCGCCCGGGGTCTTTGCTTTCACATCATCCCCCGCTTCTTTGCCGATCAGCGATTGGCCCAATGGAGATGTTACGGATATTCTGCCTTTTTCGGGTTCGGATTCATAAGGTCCGATGAGGTGGTAAGTTACCTCTTCATCGGTTTGAAGGTCGTACAATACAACGGTACGTCCAAAAACAACGCGATCTTTGGGGCCCTCTTTCGTATCAATCACCTCGGATTTGTTGATGACGGTTTTCAGTTCATTAATCCTTCCCTCCAGAAATCCCTGCCGTTCCTTGGCCGCGTGATACTCCGCATTTTCGCTGATATCTCCGTGGCTTCGAGCCTCCGCAATGGCTCTGATATTTTTTGGTCTTTCAACTTTTTCCAAAAGACTCAACTCCTCTCGGAGTTTTTCGAGCCCGTCTTTGGTAAATGGAATTTTCTCCATACTTTCATCACTCCGTTAAAAAAAAGAACGCCTCAACGAATCGTAAGCGTTCACAGGTTCAGGGTTTCCCGATGAAATCGGGATTCAGGGTTAAGGACAAAGAAGGGATTGAGGACCCGAAATCGTCGTTAAAAATCCTCATTTTCCCAAGTAATTGCCAATTTAGTTCCAAATTTTGGATGAGGCCTGACAAAGCTGACGCTTTTCTCATAAATACGTAACCCAAATGCACTCCGTGGACGAGAATTGAACCTTGAATCCCGATTTCATCGGGAAACCTTTGAACCCGTGAACGGTTACAACGAATCAAGCGTCGAGACCCGGCGCTAATTCGAATCCTATGCCATTATGTTCCGATGCCCAGGACCAAACCTCCCTGTCGAATCACAATGGATACCAAATAGGCGGCAAATAGATTAAAGACAATCGAAAACCCCGCCCATCCCCAGGAACTTTCCCTCCCGATACTGATGACGGTAACGAAACAGGGAACGTAAAGCATCGTAAAAATCAGTAAGGTGAAAGCCAATAAAGGCGTCCATGTGGGATCCTGTTTAAGCCTTTCAGCAAGGGAACTCGCTTCCTCCGAACCTGATTCTCCAAGAGAATAGGCAGTTCCCAAGGTCGAAACCACCACCTCCTTTGCCGCAAAGCCTCCCACGAGGGCGATGTTGATTCGATAGTCAAAGCCCAATGGCCGAGTGATTGTTTCCAATCGGCGGCCGAGCCATCCGGCGATGGTCCGTTTCAATGCCGCTTCTTGTTCCAAGCGATTTGTTTCCAGCAATTTGTCTCTGTATATTAGGTATTGCGAGGCCGCTTTCAAGTAGGTGGTGTCGAAACGATCGCTTAAGGCGCTCCCCGTTTCCAGGGAAGTTGACGCCAATGCCAGCGCACGCAAAGGGTTTTTCTCGAGTTCCTCCGCATGGGGTGCGTCGCCGCCCGGTGGCTTTTGAGCGTAGGCGCTGTAAAGGCGCTCCAATTCCGCAAGGTCCTTTCCGTCCGTTATGATTTCTCTGACGTCGGCAGAACTCAGCAGTGAATCGGTAAGTTCGGCACGGCGATCCTGAAACGATCCCGCCTGTTTTTCGGAAAGCCCCGGAAACGTCATCATGACCCATAGGATGATGGAAAACCCTAAAATAACCGTCCCCGCTTTCTTGATATACTGCCAAGTTCTTTCCCACGTATGGATTAACAGACCCCTGAATGTGGGCATCCGGTAAGGCGGAAGCTCCATGACGAAAGGCGTTTTGGGACCTTTCAGAACCGTGGCGCGGATAATCTTGGCGGCAAACAATGCAAAGGCCCAGGACAACAGGGTGAGAATAAAGAGCATTCGGGCTTTGTCTTCAGAGAAAAAGGCTCCAATGAGCACCGCGTAAATGGGCAATTTCGCCCCGCAGTTCATAAATGGGACGACCAGAAGGGTGGCGATTCTTTCCCGGGGGTCTTTCAAGGTCCTCGCAGCCATCACACCGGGCACGGCGCATCCGCCCGATATTCCGCCGCTCACAACCAGGGCCATGACGGAATTTCCGTGAAGCCCGAACCATCGAAGCACCCGATCCAGCATGTATGCCACTCTCGCCATGTAGCCCGAGTCCTCCATGATGGCGATGGCAAAGAACATGAACATAATGAGCGGAACAAAACCCAGAACGCCGCCGACGCCATCGATGATTCCGGAAACGAGCAAGGATTGAAGATTCCCTGCCGGAACGACCGAAGCGATCCCTGCTTTAAGTGCATCGAAGAAGGCCTCAAACCATAAGACAGGGGCCTCGCTGGCAGAGAACGTGAACGCATAAATGATATACAGGATGACCAGCATCAAAAGGGGTCCGATAATGCGGTTTGTGAGAACCTTGTCGATTTTATCGGAAAGATTGAGTCGAGATTCGATTCTTCTTTTGACGCACTTCTTGGTAATCCCGGTAATGTATCCGTAACGATGTTCGGAAATGATGCCCTCCGGATCTTCCTCGAGGGTATCCATGATGTGCTTGGAGGTGTTTCTGTAGATGATCCCGATTTCCTGCACCAGAGAGGCATCCTTCCGAAGCACCTCCCTGATCTGACTGTCTCCCTCCAGGAATTTTAGCGCACACCATCGGGAAGGATACTTCTCGCCAAGAATATCAGACCGCTCAATGATAGACCGTATTTGATTCAGGCTCTCATCGATATCCCGACCGTATGAAATGGTCGCCGGACGCCATTCCGGATCTTCCCGGGACACCTCTAGAACTTTATCTAACAGTTCTTGAAGTCCTTTCTTTGATCGGGCTACCATGGGAACGACCGGGACCTCTAAAAGTTCAGACAACTGCTTGTGATCCACGACAATGCCTCTGGACTCCGCCACGTCGACCATGTTGAGTGCAATTACCAAGGGGATGCCCAGTTCTTTGAATTGGACGGCCAAATAGAGGTTCCTGTCCAGATTGGAGGCGTCCACGATGTCTATCACCAGATCCGGCTTTTCGTTGACCAAAAAATCCCGTGCGACAATCTCTTCCAAGGAATAGGCGGTCAAAGAGTAGGTGCCCGGAAGATCCACCACTTCTATTTCATGACCTTTGTGGAAGACGGCCCCGTATTTTTTCTCAACCGTGACACCCGGGTAGTTGGCGATGTGCTGCCGGGCCCCGGTGAGGGCGTTGAAAACCGTTGTTTTTCCTGAATTCGGATTGCCTGAAAGGGCTATGGTAACGTTTCTTTTCACGCTCAAACACTACTCGTTTTTCGTCCTGTCTACTTCTACATAAATGTGACCGGCCTCGTCGTTTCTGAGGGTTAAGACATAATCCCTGATTTTCACGGCCACAGGGTCTTTCAACGGTGCACGTCCTTGAATTTGGATAGGGGTTTCTGGAACCAACCCCATCTCTCTGATCCTTCTCCCCATCTCGCCAAAGGTGGATATTTTCTTGATGATTCCCGTCTCGTTGTTTGACATCTCCCGCATTTTGATGACTTCTTTCATGTGGACACGATTGCCTCCTGCTTTTGAAAAGACGCCGGCCGATACGCGTTCCCTGTGGCAGGCCATTAACCGCAAGTTTGTGATGCAAGGTCAGGTTGCATGAACGAAGGCGGTCCTGAGGAGCTTTCTCGTTGGGAAAAGACCATTTCTGGAGTGCAGGCCGTTCGTGCCCGTTTTCCGGCGCTGAGGAAGCAGGGTTTTACCGAGTGCCACCGATTGCCAGTGCCCCGGCAGCCTTCGTGCAGTGTCTGCCTATTGTTTTTCATGCAAACAACCTCGGATGGATGAAACGATATCCGGTGCGACCACGAGGAGATGATCATCAATTCTCTGCCCATCCAAATACTCATTCAGAAAAAACTCGGCTCCATCCATTTTATAGATCTTTGCCCCTGCAGCTTCAATGATGACCCGCACCGCGGCGAGATCCTGGAAGGAAGCGTTGGCGATAACAGCGCCCTCCGCGCGTCCTGTTGCAACGTAGGATGCATGCGCCGCCGTGCAACCCAGATTGCGGATTTTGCCGGGAAATGTGGAACGGTAATGATGGTGAAATCGCGAGTAGGTGAGAAGAAGACCTACATCGCTGCTCTCTGTCTGAGAAGTGACCCGAATTTCTTGCTCTCCCCAGTATGCCGGTTGTTCCGCTCGAGCATGGAAGATATCATGGGTCACCGGCATATGGAACACACCGAAAATGGGCCAGAAATTCTCCAGTAATGCCAGGGAAATCCCCCAGATCGGGATCCCCGCCTGAAAATTTGCAACCCCATCCAAAGCGTCAAAAACCCAGAGGTGCCGGGTGCCTTCATGGGTGTAGCCTTTGTTTTGCTGGTTGTGATTGAATATTTGATGCCCCGGAAATTTCGCACGGAGCTGGGTTTCAAAAAATTCCGTCAACCGCAATTCCGCTTCAGTTACGAGTCCTTCATCAAACCTCAGATGGGCTTTCCCTTTTCCATAGTAGGAAAGGGCTTCTTTTCCTGCCAAGCGGATCACTTCCATGGCAAACTGTGTCAGGTCATCGACTCCGAAAACCTTTGATGTCACGATTTTTCTCCTTTGTTGAGCGGTCCTTTATCCCAAAAGAGACCTTGAAATGATGGTCTTTTCTATTTCTTTGGTCCCTTCGTAAATCTCCAGGACTTTCGCGTCCCTGTAAAGCCGTTGAACCTTATACTCATCGATGTACCCATATCCGCCGTGCATTTGAAGTGCCTCGTCGGCACAACGAACCGCCATTTCAGCGGAAAACCATTTTGCCATGGCGATCAGGGCATGATCCACCTTTCCACGATCTACCGCCCAGGCGGCTTCATAATAAAGATTTCTGGCGGCTCGAATGAGGGTCGCCATCTCCGCAATCTTGAATTGGGTCACTTGAAAAGACGCCAAGGAAGCACCAAACTGACGTCGCGCCCGTGTGTATTTGATCGACTCTTCCAGGGCCGCGCGTGCCAGTCCCACAGCCTGACCGCAGATATGAAGCCGGGTTCGGTTAAAGAAGGCCATCAATTCCTGAAATCCTTCGCCCGCCTTTCCAACCAAGTTTGAGAGGGGTACGCGAACATCGTTGAAAGAGACTTCGGCGGTGTCCGAGGCCCGAATCCCAAGTTTTCCGTGAATCTTGTTGGCTTGGTAACCGGGTGTGTTTGTGGGTACCAACACAAACGCATGGCGCTGGTGGCGCGAGGGATTTTCCGGATCGGTTTGACAAAACACGAGGATCCAATCGGCAATGTTGCCGTTGGAGGTGAACATTTTGGATCCATTGATCACCCATGAATCCCCATTCTTGACCGCCGTAGTCGCGGCGCCGGCCGCGTCGGAGCCCGCATCCGGTTCGGTAATGGCCGTGCCCATAATGGCCTCTCCGGAGACCAATTTGGGAAGCACCCTGTGTTTCTGTTCCTCGGTTCCGTATTGGAGGATGAGTTCGGAGCCGAATGTGGTAGACAAAATGGCTTGAGCCATGCCCGGATCCACCGCCCAGAATTCCTCATTTACCAGACAATGCTCCATGAAACCATACCCTGCACCGCCGTATTTTTCATCGATAAATATGCCGACAAAGCCGAGTTCACAGGCTTTTCGACGGATTTCCAGGTCAAAGGTCTCTTCACGATCAAATTCGAGTGCCCGATCAGGGAACTCTCCCTGAGCGAATTCTCGAGCGGCCTGGATGATATCTTCTTGTTCCTTACTGAGTGTGAAGTCCATGAGATCTCCTTACAACCGCAACCGGAAGTTATTTGAAAAGCGCAACGCATCCACACATTTTTTGCGCGGGATGTTTTCCGGGTATCTTTTTGAGTTCCGTTTCGTCGAATTACCGGACGCTCCGTTTGCATCCGGGTTTATTTCGCCAGTTCCGCTTTCAGGGCCTGCACAATTTTGAAGAGGTCTTCTGTCACGCCGTAATCTGCAACCCGAAATATCGGCGCCTTCTTGTCTTTGTTGACCGCTATTACGGTTCCGGCACCCGCAATTCCTGCGATGTGCTGGAATGCCCCACTGATGCCGAAGGCAAGATATACCCGGGGCTTTACCGTTTTTCCTGAAGTCCCCACTTGGTGGTACTTGGGCAACCAGTTTTTGTCTACCACAGGTCGGGAACAGGATAGTGTGCCGCCCATACGTTCCGCCAATTCCTCTAGAATTGCAACATTCTCTTTCTCTCCGATACCCCGTCCAACAGATACCAAGAGTTCGGCTTGGGAGATGTCAACTTCTCCGGCACCCGCGTCCTCAAACGCCACGAATTGCTTGCGCGGTTCGGGAAGATCAGCCGGGAGCCCTTGTCTGGTCACCTCGCCGCGACGTTTTCCTCTCGCTTCGGGGGGAAAGGCACCCTCTCTGACAGTGATGAGGTACCCTTTAGAATCTTTAAAAGAAACCTTCGAGAAAAGCTTTCCTGCGTATATCTGGCGGAGAACCTTCAGGCGTCCATCCTCAATAAGAACATCCACACAATCCGTGGCAAGGGGATACCCCGTCTGAATCGAAAGCGAAGGGGCCAGATCCATACCATACGCACTATGGGCCATTAGCGTCAAGAGCGGTCTATGTTCCTCAATCAGTTCTTTGAGAGTTTCTTTGTAAAGGTCGGCATTGAAGTCCTTCACCCGCTCATCTTCAACCGCGATAACCCTGTCCGCCCTTTTGGCAACCTCATTGAGGGGTACGTCATCTTTTCCCCCCATCACGATTGCGGTGAGGTCATCGGAGAGCTCCCGGCATAGCTGGTCGGCCTTATGAAGCATCTGATACGTGATTTCTCTCACCGCTCCTTTCCTGTGCTCCACCACGACAAATATCTCGCCCATTATACACGCCCCCCCTTTTCCTTGATGATGCGGAGAATCCGTCCGGCAATGGTAGCCGGGTCCCCGTCAATGATCTCCGCACCCGCCGTCTCCGGGGGAAAGAACACCGCTTCAATCCTTGTACGGGGTGACAGGTCATCCGGTGAGAGATGAAGCGCATCCGCCGGGGTGACGCGGAGCTCTTTTTTGGCAGCCTTTCGAATACCCATGATGGATACATATCTGGGTTCGTTGATTCCGGTCTGAATGCTGAGTAACGCCGGCAGTTTGATGGTTGAGACCTCGTCTGTGCCGCCTTCAAGCTCCAGCCTCAATTTGACCCCGTTCGCTTCGGGTTCGATACCGATCACAACTGCAGCATGGGCCACGCCGAGATGCTCGGCCAACATGATCCCAACCGCCCCGTTGTTCATATCATCGGTTTGAACCCCTGTCAGGATCAGATCATATTTCAGATTCCCGATGACCTCCGCCAAAATTTTTGAAATGACAAATGCATCCAAGTCAAGCGCTCCCGGATCAATACGTAGGGCCCGATCGGCCCCCATGGCCAGGCACCTCCTGAGCACTTCCTCATCATCTTCATCCCCGATGGTGATGGCGGTCACATCACCCTGGAATTTTTCCTTAAGGCGAACGGCCTCTTCCACGGCGTAGTTGTCCCACTCATTGATGGCATACGCCAACATCTCTTTGCGCACTTCATTCTTTTTGGGATCAATCTCCAGGTCCACTTCCTGGGTGAGGGGGACCCGCTTGACGCACACAATGATGTTCATTCCTTTGACCTCCTACTGAGCTGTATCGAAAATTTTATTCATAATTTCGAGAAGTTGCATGCACCCAAACCCAACAAAGCACAGGGTCTTAGAAATATTCACCGGAGTATCCCCCTGGTAAGAATTTGCGAAAATGAATCGGCCAATTCATCCAATCCGATCGCGCCCTCTTTGCGGTACCATTTGACGGTGTAATGGACCATGCCGAAAAAGGCAAAGGTGGCAACCGTCGAATCGACTTCCATTATTTTGTTGTCCGCCGCCAACTCATTGATGATCGACCTGAGCAAGTGAACGTATTGCCGCTGCTTTTTGACAAGAATCCGGCGGTTGGATTCGCTCAGGGAATTGATTTCGTTGATCAAAATGATAAGTCGCTCTTGATCGCCTGCATAATACCGGGTATAGAAGCCGAGAACTTCATTCAGTTTTTCCTGCGGGGAAAGATCCGCGGCACAAATCTCATTCAGCGTTGCCAATGCATCATCCACGGCATCGTTCATGAGCTTGAAGAGAATATTTTCTTTGCTTTTGAAGTAATGGTAAAGGGAAGATTGGTTCATCCCCACCTCTCGGGCAATCGCCCGCATGGAGGTTGAGTGATAGCCCTTTCGCGCAAAAAGATGTGCAACAACATTCTGAATTTTTTTACTTTTTTGTAGGCTTTTCGGCTTTGACATCGGGGAGGCCGCAAATATTGGAACGAACGTTTGTTCAACGTCTATATGGATTCGGGGTCTCTGTCAATGAGATTTTGAGAAAGCGCTTCGGAACACGCCCCTTTGATTCACCCTGTGATCTTCTGAAAGAGATCTCAACGGCCCCTTCTGTTTCGCTTACGGGTTTTTTTCACATATCTGAATTGATACGCATTTGCAAAATTTGAAGGAACGAACCAATTGAGCGCTTTGAGAAAACTCGTGAATGGGATATAAGGAGATTGGGTGAGTTTTTAGAATGAGACTGAAGAATCAACGGAAAGAATGCGTTCAAAGGGTAACATATGGATGAGGCAAACAGTGTGCTGAGGCAAGCGCTCATGAACGCGCGTCGGGTGGCGGTGTTAACGGGCGCCTCCTTGGCCCTCGAGGCAAAATCCGCCCGCGTCATAGTCGGTGAAATCAATCTCGAAAAAACTTCCTACACGCATATTATGGACCACTCCCAGCTTGGAAAAGCCGGAGAAATCCTTCCCAAACTGATGGAGGGTTGGAATTGAAGCCCTCCGGAATTATCACTCTCACAAGCGATTTCGGCCTCACGGACCCGTATGTGGGGATCATGAAGGGGGTCATCCTCTCGATTCATGCGAGCGCCAAACTTATTGACTTAACTCACTGCGTGAAAGCCGGTTCGGTCGTGCAGGCCTCCGCGCTCATTCAGGAGGTCTTTCCTCACTTTCCCAAAGGAACAATCCATGTGGGGGTTGTTGATCCGGGCGTGGGAAGTGAAAGACGGCCGATCCTCGTTGAAACAACGGATCATTTCTTTGTGGGTCCGGACAATGGTCTTTTTTGGCCGATCATAAACGCCGCTCGAACTACAAAGATTATTCATCTGTTGGAACGTAAATTTTTCCTGAATGAGGTGAGTCACACATTTCATGGAAGAGATATTTTTGCTCCCGTGGCGGCACATCTCTGCCGGGGGGAGGATTCGCGGATGATGGGGCCGGTCGTATCTGATCCGGTGCGCCTTGATCTGCCGAAACCCAGGGAAAAAGGCGGTTTTCTGTGGGGTCAGGTGCTTCGTGTCGATCACTTTGGAAACCTCATCACAAATATCAAAGGAAAAGAAATGGATCGCTACCTGGAGTCCGCGCAACCCATCATAGAGGTCGGTAATCTGGTTGTTGTGGGCGTCCATGAGACATATTCCGAAGCACAGGCGGGGGAAGCATTGGCCCTTATCGGCAGTTCGGATTGTCTTGAAATTGCCGTCAATCTCGGGCGGGCCTGCGAGCGGGTGGGAAGCGGTTCGGGAGATGTTGTCGGGGTGTCCGTGGCGGTGAAAAAGAGAAAAGGCTGATTAAGTTCATGACTCGGGGGGCATCTTCGCCAAGGACCTAACGTATTCCTCCCACTCGACAGGCAACAGATATTTCTTCTTGTTGTTACACGCTTTGCAGGCCGGGACGATATTTCCTTTTTTGCTCTTCCCGCCGCGGCTGAGGGGTACGACATGGTCCATGGTCAACTGATCCCGGCCCACATGACGATGACAATAGTGACAGATTCCTTTCTGGATCTTTTTGTCCCACCAGTGCGTATGTCTGAGATTCCGGGCTTTCTCTTTTTCCCGTCTCACCTGTTTTTCAGTGACATCATCGATTTCAAAGGGCATCATGTTAGGCAACAGGCTGATGAAAAACGGATAGCAACGTGTTTTGGGCATCCCGCATTATCAGGTTTACGGCATCGGCCGTCCGAGTCTCGGTCTAAAACGTCACCATGAGTATACGTGATGCGCGAGAAAAAGTCACGTTGTGTTGAAAGCGGGCGGTCTCCCATCGCCTGTGCGGCGATGGGATTTTTGAAGACACCCCGGACGGGGGCCACTGAGAAGCCTTTTGTCCGGGACTTTTTCGTCGAGCGGTGTCTCTTGGGAGTGTGTTTTTTTCAGGTTGACGTGTTGATGAAGATGAAGTTGATTTATCCGGCGATCAATTGATACAGACCCGGCGCACCTCGGCAAGATCCGTTATACCCTGAAGCACCTTGAGTGTGCCGTCCTGTTTGAGGGTTGTCATGCCTTCCTTCATTGCTTTCTCAAATATCTCTTCCGCAGAAGCTTGTTTCTTGATCATTCTTTTAATCTCAGGCGTGCCCTCCATCAATTCGTGAATTCCGAGACGACCGCGGTAGCCGGTTCCGGAACACGTTTCACATCCTACGGGACTGTAGAGGGTGAGATCTTTAGAGTATTCAATGCCGGTGGCTTCGAACTGCTCTTTCCCGTAGTATTCCACAATTTGATCGAATTCCGCACCTGTTGGTTTAAACTCCTTTCGGCAATTGGTACACAATCTTCTCACGAGTCTTTGCGCCAGCACTCCCAGAAATGCATCGGAAAAATTCAGGGGATTAAGTCCCATGTCCAGGAGCCGTGTCACGGTTTCCGGAGCACTATTGGTGTGCAGCGTTGAAAAAACCAAATGGCCCGTAAGAGAGGCCTCGACGGCAATGGAGGCGGTCTCCTCATCTCGCATCTCACCGATCATGATCACATCCGGGTCCGCCCTCAAAAAAGCCCGCATGATTCTGGCAAAGGTCAGTCCGATCTTGGGTTTTGTTTCCACCTGTCGCAAACCGGGCTGGGTGATCTCGACGGGATCTTCAGCGGTCCAGATTTTAATGCCCGGTTTGTTGATATGACCCAGCGCAGCGTGAAGCGTGGTGGTCTTGCCCGAACCGGTCGGCCCCACCACGGGGATAAGGCCATATGGCTTGGAGAGGATTTTCTTCATAATGTCAAGATTTCTCTCGGTCAAGCCCATTTCTTCCAGCTTCATGGCGCCGGCGGAGGCCAGAATTCTTAACACCGCATCCTCATAACCCCCTGCGGTGGGAAGCGTGGCGACTCGAAGCTCGAAGGAACGTATGCCTTTTCGTTTGAACTTGATTTTTCCATCCTGAGGGAGGCGTTTTTCGGCGATATCCAGATGGGCCATGATCTTGACCCGGGAAAGGACGCCTTTGGCCATCAGGTTGGGGATCGTGATATATTGCTGACATACCCCATCGATCCGAAAGCGGATGTTGGTGGACTTGGTAAGGGAAGAGGGCTCTATGTGGATGTCCGAAGCATTTTTTCGATATGCGGTTATCAAAATCTGGTCGACCAGTTTAACCACCTTGCCGGAGGTCTCATCATATTCATCTTTTTCCTCGACTTCTTCGTCCTCCTCCTCGAAGGAGATGTCCGGCATCAGGTCGAAGTCCTCAAAGGTCGCCTCACCGGGAGTGGACCCGTCGGCGGTATTGTCTTCAAAGAACTTTTTGATGAATGCCTCTATATCCTCTTTGATTGCGACGGAGAAATCGATTTTTCTTGACTTCACCAGGGCCCGAATGTGATCGGTTCTGCTAAGGTCCCTGGGATCATCAATGAGTATCTCCACCCCATCTTTTCCCCAGCTCATCGGGACCCATAGCTGATGCAGCAGGAAGGCTTTTTTCAGATTGCTGATCAGTTCCACCGGTGTCGGCACTTCGGGATCATAGCTCCTGAACTTGCAACCGTAATACAGTGAAAGCGATTTGCCGAGCTGTTCTTTATCGACCCTAAAGTTTTGAATGAGGATGAATTCCACACTTTTTTTTCTTTGTCTTGATTGACCCAGGGCTTGCTGAAGCTGATCCGTCGTCACCATTTTTTTGTTAAGCAGGTAATCATACTTTGAGCCCGAGGAAAGACTTGCTTCGATTGCGTGGAGTCTTTTTTTGATATCCTCGTCTTTTGGAGCAAGTTCCAGGGCAGAGCGATAGAGATCCAGTGCCACATCCTTATGGTCCCTTTTCTCCATGTCCATCCCGAGAGTGAATTTGACATGAGCTTTTGCCGTCTCATCAACATTCTGTTCGATCAACAGATGTTCGATTTTCTCGACTGCTTTCAAAGGCGAATGAATTCTAATAAGGCACGCTCCGATTTCCGGAATGGTCTTTTCAGGCGGGTAATCCAGGTTAAAGAGCTTTTCATACTCCGTAACAGCCTCTGCAAAAAGACCCAGATCTTTGAACGCAGCCGCACTGTCAAGAATGGCGGGAACACTTTCATCGTTCGTCACGGTCTTCTTAAAATTGCTGATATCCTTGGCGGAGAGGCTTCGAGAGTCAACTTCATCTTGAATAGCAATTTCCTTCTTTAACTTCTCGATCTTTTCCTGAATGTCCTCCGGGTGGGTGTCGCCCATCTCAGGAACATTGCGAAGAACCTGCTCGTACGCCCCCAGGGATTCATCAAGCAATCCCATGGAATAATAGACCTCTGCTTCCTTTATCTTGGCATCTATGTCTATCTTTGTACTTGCCTCCATCTCCTCCATTCCTTTATGCGTAAAGACCGAACGAAGAACAGCTTTCTCGTCTCAAATGAGTTTCTCCATACCGCCTACTTTTTCTTGAAAAAACCCTTTCGTCCCTTACTCGTGTTCAAATCTTTGAGAACAGGAAGCAACATATCGCAATTGAGTCTCACCATCGCAGTTTGAGAATACACGCCCATCACAACAATGAGATAGCCGATGTCTGTTTTTCGAATATAGAACTTGCTGTTTTCAAAAACGAGATCCGCCTCCCTGGTTCCGTTCAGGGAATGCATGAAAAGCGCCCACCAGTCTTTGGTTTCGGGTTCCTCAGCGAGGGGTGACAAAAACTCCTTATAAATGAGCTTTCCGGTGAAGGAAAACACCATTGCACCCTGGACGTCCTTCAAGCTCAGGATATCTTCGAATAACTTTTTCATCCTCCACTCCACGATACGCGTTTTCAAGGCGGTGGAACCTACTCGCTCAAAAAATTGATGATTCTATCCCGGGGGCATTTCGGATCGACCCGCAGCACGCAGGTCTCCCTTCCGGGCAGCAGGATGAGATCATTTGATTCCCCTTTGTCAAGATATACGAGTTTCAATTTCCCGGAATTGAAAAATGCGCCCGCCCGGATCATTTGTGCGATCAGTCCATCCCATTCACTGTCCTGGTATATATCCTCCACTCCGCTTCTCTCACCGATCGCTTCCGTCAATTTGTCTTTTATGTGCATCGTAACCTTTGCCGTTTTCGCCTTTCCCTTTAGGCGGAGCTCTTTGGTTCCATCCAACTCCTCTATTTCGATGAATTCCTCTGCATCTTCGTCCGCTTCGTCCTTCAAGCGCATTGCCTCAAGGAGTATCGCGTTCAGCTCCTGATGCACCTTCTTCTCTTTTTGATGGCAATCATTCTGAATCGAAAGATTGACCTCATCCCATGAAAAAATCTCATATGCCGCGTCCACACCTCTCGCGGAGTCGATTCTGGCGTCCAGCAATTCGCCGTCTCGGAAGAAGAGGACCCCCTGCTTGGTGGAGGATTTGTCTGCCAAACGGATGGTGCAGGTCTTCTGTTCCATCTCAATCAATTGCAGGAACATGCCCGAAGAAACACTATGTAGGATGCCTCCTTCAGATTCCTTTCGTATTGCGCTCATGATTTTTTGAGCGAGAGCATCTATCATAAACGGTTTTTCAACATAGCCGATGGCCCCGCCTTCTTGGGCCAACCGTTCCATTTCGGGCGTGCTGTAGCCGGTTATGATGATGACCGGGATATCAGGATAATGTTCCATGATATCAGACAAAAGAGCAAATCCATCCATCCGGGGCATTCTTAGATCCGTGACCACCAGGGAGACACTGTTCTTTTTAAGTTTCTCCAAGGCAATCAGGCCGTCACCCGCCATCAGCGTGGAAAAGGTCGCATTATACCTCTCAAGCCCTTCTTTGAGAGACAGCAGCATTTCCTGATCATCGTCAACAATCAGCACCTTTTTTACCATTAAATCTCCTTACCAAGTTCGCCTCAGGAGGCCTTATCGATGTCCACGATCTTGATCCCGGCAACGTAGTCCATCGGCTCATATTTATTTATGCCGCCCACTTTCTTTACGATCTCATTCAGCTTTTGGATTTGATGATGTATTTTGACGATTTTGTCATGATTTGTGTTTCCGGTGACTGAATCGGATAGCAGGTCGCTGACTATGTTGTTGATGATCGTAAGCGGCTGATTCAGGCGATGGGCGACCCCACCGGCCATTTCCATCACCCCTTGAAACCGCTCCTTTATCAATTGCTTCCGTTGATGTTTTATACGTTCGGTTACGTCTCTTGCGATACACTTTATGTGATGTTGCGCACTTCTCTGCTTGACACGCGATACATTGAATTCGATGTGGCGCTCTATGCCGTTTCTATCCGCTATGGTTATAATACCTTCTTCGCGGGCAGTTTTCGGAAGCTCGGAGAGATAGAGGGAAAATAGTTCCCGGTATTTCGGGACGATAAACTCAAACAACCGCTTTCCCAACAATGTATCTTTGTGAAAGCCCAAAAACTCAGCACCCGCTGTGTTGATGTCAAGCACATGGCCCTGAGGATCTATGAGGGCGATCAAATCGTCGATGGCATCAAACATCTCATCGAGGGACGGAATTGTGTCCTTTCCTTCCATGTCTTCCGTTATATCTCTCACGAGCCCGTCCAGAAATACAACCAAGCCATCCTCATCGAAAACCGGCCTCGCCGTTATCGCACACCATATGGGATCGCCCCCGTTTTTCTTGAAAGGAAGGGAGACTTCTTTCACAAATCCTTTCTCCAGGATTGCTTTGATCAAGGTCCCCCTGTTTTTTCTATCGTGGTACAGATTGATCTCCGGATAACCGATCAGATCGTTTGTGGATTTAAATCCGAAGATTCTGGCAAAGGTCTTGTTGAGAAAAACAAGTTTTCCTTCCAGTGTCGTGCGATAAATACCGATCGGGAGATTATCAATAAAATTTGCATACCATCTCGGTGATTTATCCATGTGAGGATGCAATTTGTCTTCGATCATCTTTTTCAAGCCGGATCGGGTATGACCTTCGTGGGAATTCCATCGCGAAGAAGGCATATGCGAGGGTTGAAAGGCCATGAATTGGAAAGGAGATATTAGAAACTGATGCCGAATCTTGCGACTTCGTTCGCATGCTTTCGAGACCACCGGGCCAACGTGTCTGCCAGGTTCGGTAGCATCCCAAGTTCCCCTGCCAGATCTTCGACAGCCTCCATAATTCCATTCAACAAGTCTTCGTCACCGGCATCTCCTGAGAACTTTATCGTGTGGTCGACGTATTCAAGTTCGCCCGCAAAAGGGTCAAGAAACGTATATTTATCCGCTTTTTCCATGAATTTCCTTTTTAAAAGGGTGTGGAAATCCGTCTTAACCCTTTTTTTGCTGCTGACTGATTTTTCAAATGCGGCCAACAAATCTTCCAGTGCCGAGATTATACCGGGGGAAGGATCCGGCCCATCCGCTTCGGACGCCCGGTTTTCGCCTTCACCGCCCCGGAGTATCTTACTGACGTGAAAGACCCCACCCGCCTCCTTTGTTTTTTGGATAAGGCGTTTTTGGCTTTCCTTGGTCCCGTTCAACCGTCCGTTTCCCCAAGAATACGACCCACCGATGATTTCTCCATGGTTGAAAAAAATGAAACCGCCTTCTGTCCCATTGTTGATGGAAGCTTCAATGTAGCCCGTGAGATTTTCTGATGACATTTTTTTGATCAGGCCCTCAAGATCGGTAAAATCAGTGCTGAGATCTTTGTGGATCTTCACTGCGCCGTGCATGTTGGCCCAGAAATAGATCTTCTCCGGATCAATCGCATATATGTTTGTGACAAAGCTGTTGCCGCGTGCGGCATCCATGAGATGGTCGATTGCGGGTCTGCCGCCGAACTCGCTATTTCTGCCCCGGAATACGCCATCGAGTATGTCGTCTTTGTCAAAGAAGATGACCCCTTCTTCAGCGGGACCTCTGAAATGGATGGCTCCCGATCCGAATTCCCCCTGACAATGCTCAATCAGTTTTTCTATATCGAGGTAATAGGTGTTGAGGTTACCGATATCGGGGTCCTCTTTCGGAATAATCAGCATCTTCGCCCTCTTTTTGTGCGTGGCCATTTACCAACGGCCCCTATGGTATCTTTTCAAAAATCTAAATTGATACAAAAAAACTTATCCGGGAGTGACAATGCGTTTATCTCCGCCGACGCAATCGTTCGATGGAAAGGCGAATGCTGTCCTGCATTCGAGAAATGGCTTCGCCCAGGTCTCCAATCTCATCCTTTGAGTTGATCTCCACTTCCGCATCAAGCTCTCCCACACTTATTCGATCGGCCACATCCGTAAGGGATTTTATTCTTCCGGTCAATCGCGTGCCGTAAACGGAAACGGTCAAGGTAATGAGCAGGAGCGTCGCACCCATGATGCCGAAGACGATGTTTCTCGTGTTTAGAAAAAATTTTTCTGCTCGCGTTTCCATTTGTTTTGTCGGTTGCGTGAATTCGTCCAGATACGTTGTGGAAGCGATAATGTAGCGCGTCCCTTCTATCGGTGTGCAGACCATGAATTTGTCCCGCACCCGGCCGTCGGCATCTCTCCAGCCGTAGTAGCCTTTGGATTCCGTGCCCGCTTTCACGCCGGTAAAGACCTTCCAGAAACCGGGAAAGTTCTTACCGAGCGGCTCACTCAATTTACTCATGTCGATGCCGATGATTTTGGGGTTGGCATGCGCCCATGTACGCCAAATCCCATTCGCGTCCGGGAGTTCATAAAGGGCCGTGTATCCTGACTTGCCTACTTTTTGGACCGCAATCGTCTTGAACGCCGGATCCGTATTGTAGTTCTCTTTTTCCAATTTCGAATGACTCGTAAGGTAGAGTTTGCACTGTTTCGCCACGGCCCTTGCGTTTTCCTGTATAATATCTTCAGCCATTTCGGTGACGACCCTAGCGCTTGTAGTCGTGATGTCTGAAGCCAGTGTGTCTAATTGCCAGAGGTAAAGGACACCGGCCGCGGCTATGAAAAGAATTGGAATGAAAACGAACAGGAAAGCCATTTTCGTTCGTAACCCCAGGCCTTTTGGGATTCGTTTGATTCTTTCCGCCTTTTTGATGCCGACAGCATCCTTTCGCGCTTCAGGTTCACGGACGATCGGTTTCTCTTCACTCCCCTGAGTGATGATTTGAGCCGGGGGGGGTTGCGTCGCCTCAGAAACGGTTTCCGGCGGCTTCGATACCGTTATGACATGACTACAGGCTTTGCATTTAAACTTCGCCCCTTTTGTTGGGATTTTGGCGGGATCTATCCGGTACTTTTTCCCGCAATCTTCGCAGATAACAATCATGGCTAAACTCCTAATTAAGATTGAAATGGTTTTTCCGGCTTTCCGAGGGCGCATTCATAGAATGTCCTTTCCCCACCCGGATACCATTAAAGGGGGGAATGAACCCGTTGTCTGCGAGCCCGGAGAAATCGCCCGTGTCGAACACCGTCAATATCCCTTTTCTCTGATCTTGTTCACCATGTTCTGTTTGAAGGTTCCCATTTTTTCTTCCCGCTGTATTACTCGTGCCAGCAAGTCCACGAGCTCTGCGGCGCGGTGACTTGGGAATTGAGCGAGTTGATGCCCAAGGTCGCTCACTGCATCTTCAATCAGGACTTCAGCGATGGGACCGATGGCAAGGGATAATTGACCGTGAAGATAGGCAAAGAAATCGTCGTCAAGCATCGATACGGCGCCGTCGACGGGCTCAATCAGTTTGAGATCCGAGAGCCTTGAAATGAGCTTACGCATCGCGCCCATGCTTTGACCTGTTTTCTCGGCAATTTCACCCAGATTGCGCGTCCCATCCAGTTCCATAAGGACACTCAGCATATTCCCGTCCAGAGAAAACTCTCCCAGGTCATCCCTTACAATGCGCTTAAAAACAAAAGGGAAGATATCCCCAGATGAAATATCCATTAAATCGCCTCCAATGAATTACGTTGTCGATCAGGCACAAACGCCGGTAAATCAGGCTGCCGCTGAGGGCATTCGAAGCGTTCTTCTTGAGCGATTCCGTGGGCATTGACCGGCGTAAAGCGGGTTAAGAAAGATGTCATTGCCCGTCTCTCCACAATTTCAGCTCCGCCCGCAAAGCCTTGAATTCGGCCCGGAGAACCTGCTTGATCTCCTCCAGCGCGTAAGCAAAGGCTTCGTGTGGGGGCATAGGGCCCATCTCGGTTTTTAGCGTCTCTGAATCAATCTCATCCGGTGATTGGGTCTGTTTTTGTAATGCAACCGCCGTTTTCTCTTCTTTTTCTTTTGGTTTCAGATACGTGGAAACCTTTTTCTCTTTTTTCTTAGCTGCTGCAACGCCCTTGGCCTCCACCTGTTGCTTCAGTTCCCTGAATCGCTTTATCTCGATGAGAAGTATTTTCTCTTTTTCTTGTTCTGAAATTCCTTTTGTTAAAATTACTTTTTCCAAACTGGTGTATACGGAATTGAGAACTTTGATGGCATTCGGGTGAGCATTGCCTTTATTTGTTTTGACATACTTGCCCAAGGATCCAAGGATCTGAAGGAAAAGCAATATGATTTTGTCGTATTCGTATGTGACCTTCAGGGTTTCGACCTGTTCGATGAATCGGGTCATATCCTCATCATTGATTTCCCAGTCGATCGATAGAACAATCGTTTTTAGATCTTTGAGAGGGGAGTGTTCAAGGTCGATGCTCCTCTCCAAAGAGTCGGGAGGCTCTTCTAATTCTCTGGGGGGGCTTTCCTCGAGAGCAGTGCTATCTTCCAATAATTCGGAGGATAAATCTATCGCTTCAGGTGCAGAATTCTCGGGATCCTCACTGTCTTTTGCAAAGTCCTGAGCCAATTCTTCTTCCCTGAAAAGATCCTCCAGGCGCTGTTCCACTTCGACGGTTACGGTTCCATTTTTTCGGTCGGCCAATTGGGTCCCTCCTATTTCAGCTCCCTTTGTAAAGAGCGCATGGTCATGGATATAATTTTTTTCATGGTTTGGGTTACATTGGTGCCCACCAGGGCGCTGGCCTCAAAAGAAGGCACCTTTAACTGACTGTTGAGATCCTTTTCGAGAACTTTAAATGACAGTGTCGGGATGCCCTGTTCTGCCAAATCTCTCTTGTTGTATTGTAACACCAGAGGAATCTTAAAAATGCTTTTCTTATACGTACTGAGATTCTTTTGCAGATTCTGAAGGGAGAGGATGTTTTTTTCTCTTCTCACTTGCATGGAATCCGCGACGAAAACGACGGCATCAACCCCTCTCAGAACCAGTCTTCGAGTGGAATCATACTTGACCTGTCCGGGGACGGTGTAGAGCTGTATCTTCACATCGTAGCCCTTGATCTTTCCAATATCGAAAGGAAGGAAATCGAAGAACAACGTTCGATCTCCATGTGTTTTGATGGTGACCATCTCTGTTTTTATGCGTTCATTGAATTTATGGTATATATACTCAAGGTTGGTTGTCTTCCCTCCCCTGCCGGGGCCGTAGTAGACAATTTTTACCTGAACTTCCTTTTTTTTCAGATTTACAAACGCCAAAATCTAATACCTCTCAAGACTCTATTTGCTGGATAAGCGATTGAACTCAACAGTCTGTGCAACACGGCAAACCCGGATCCATCCGGTTATGGTTGCAAAATATTTTTGATTTTTCCAATGGCTTCGGCGACTTTCAAACGCAAGAAACCCAGTGATATGTCCTTGCTGAATATGGTGACCAGCAAGAACTCCGTCATCACCTTGCTGAAGTGTATGCTCTCTTTTTCTCCCTTATGAAAAAGTAAGGAAAACTCATCCTCCCCAATGATTTTAGCCATTTCGCTTACTGCACCAAAATTACCTGCGGCCAAGGCTGCGAGGGAGTAAATATCGTGCTTGATTTTGCCGTTATCCAAGTTCGCGATAACATTACCGGCCATGTCGATCAGAAAAACGCAATTGACACCGAGGTCTATCAAATCCTCCTGCAGGACCTCTTCTATTCCATTGAGCTGTTCGTGGCCAAGTGAGTATTCCAACTATCTTCCTCCCCAAATTGATCGATTTCGATTGCGAGGGTTTCTCTTACTGTCTCTCTATCGTCTTAAGCCACAGACTGGCCTCGGTGCCTCCGGATAGACTTTCTATTTCCACACGTCCCCCCATCTCCCAAGAGAGCTTCCCGGCGATCGTCAACCCCATCCCCATTTTTCCGGGTTTGGTGGTAAAAAGCGGGACAAATATCTTGGCCATGTCATTTTTCTTGATGCCGGATCCATTGTCTCTCAACGCGATCTTAACAAATCCATTTGTCTTTGAAGCCTTCAACTCAATTTTCGGTTCATCTACCCCTTTCAAGGCGTCCAACGCATTGTCGAAAATACTGGACATAATCTTATTCAATGCCGGATTGTTCGCTTTAATGAGGCAGGGCTCGGCCCTACTATAGTCGTTGATGAGTTTGATGTTGCCACCCTTCAGTTTGTTGGAGACTATGGTGGAGAAGTTTTTCCAGAAAGAGAGGAATGGGATTTTTTCCTGTTCTTTCGCATTGAATTTCGAATAGTATTTGAGCGCTTCAATTATTCTTTCCTGCTTGAGAACGAGTTCCGATGCCCTGCTGAGGTATGCCCTTTTCTTGTCTTCATCAAAGACGTCATAGCTTTCTCTGAGGACGTCCAGAGTGATCTTCAGCGACGTAATGGGGTTTCCCAATTCGTGCCGCAGGATGGAAAGCATGCCTTCCAGGTTTTCAATACTGAATTTATCGCTTTTGGCTTTGCTCAAGTGACGTCTTGCTCCGAACAACTCTACTGAAATTCCAAGGCACGTGCCTCTCTTGACGGGTTGGTCGTCCGCCATGGAGAGGCTGCAAAATAGGTGCCACCTCCGTCGAGCGTGGAAAGGGGGATTCTTAACTAACTGATTATTTTGCTTAATCAATCGGTTAGAGCGCTCATTATCACAAATGAGCGCTCAATTTAGATGGGTCAAAATGGGGTATTTTGGGCGGTTGATTGAAGGTTGAAAGGCTAGTTGATTTTCATCTCCCTGAGTTTTCGTTTGAGGGTTGAAAGTGAAATCCCCAAGGTTCTTGCGGTGAGGCTTTTATTGTCGGAACAGGCCTTTAAGGCGGAGATGATATGCCGTCTTTTGAGTTCCTCGAGGGGGATTATCTCGTGAAGGCCCTTGGGCTTCGTACTGCTTTCTTCAAGGGTCACCCCGAGATTGTTCTGCAGCAACAGGTCCGCAGGCTTTACCTCATCGCCCTGAAGCAAAAGCGTCGCTCTTTCAATTACGTTTCGAAGTTCCCTCACATTCCCGGGCCAGGCATATTTCATCATTTTTTTTATATGGCTGTCCGGAATCCTGACGGGTTTTCTGCAAAACCGGTTTAAGAAGTGCTGCGCGATTTCAGGGATATCTCCCGGATGGTGTCTCAACGGGGGAATGTGAATATTGAACACGGCCAAACGGTAATATAAGTCTTGGCGGAATCTTTTTTCCTGTATGGCCTCCTCCAAATGCTCGTTTGTGGTGGCGATGATCCTCACATCGATGGGGATCGTCCGGCCGCTTCCTATTCTCCGAACACTTTTATCTTCCAGCACGGTGAGCAGTTTGCTCTGCAGATGCATCGGAATCTCACCGATTTCATCGAGGACCAATGTCCCGCCATCGGCCAGTTCGAAGATCCCTTCCCGGCGGGTATCCGCGCCGGTAAAAACTCCTTTTTCGTGGCCGAAATATTCCGCCTCCATCAAATTTTCAGGTACTGCGGAACAATTGATGGCAAGAAAGGTTTCGCGCTTCGCCTGAAGTTCGTGGATGCCCGCGGCAACCACGTTTTTCCCGACTCCGGTTTCGCCTGTAATCAATACGGTGGCTTCAGAACCGGCAGCCAGTTCGATCTGTTCTCTGATTCTTTTCATTACTTCGGAAGATCCGATAAGTCTCTTATCCTCCCGCTCTTTCGCCCTTTCGTAATCTTGAACGCGGAGTTTTCCTTCCAGTTGAACGTTTTTCAAGGCCATCTCGATGGTAATCGATAGCTCGTCCAGTTCAAACGGTTTGGAGAGATAATGGAAGGCTCCGGCCTGCATTGCCTCAACCGCATATTGAACCGTTGCATAGGCCGTTATGAAAATAATTTTCGCTTTGGGATCGATTTCCAGAATTCTTTTACAGACTTCAACCCCCTCCATATCGGGCAATTTTTGATCCAATAACACGAGGGGAGGGTGGGATCGCTCGAAAGTCTGTACTCCCGCTTTTCCGTTTCCGGCAGTCTGAACGCCGAATCCCTTGCTGATGAGAAAGTCGGAAAGCGATGCGGCCACGAATTCATCATCATCGATAATTAAGACATGTGAGACTTTTTTCATTTGGATTTAAACCATTTCTATTTCGATTTGTTGAGGAATCCAAGGATTCCAAAAAAATAATATTGCACAAAACCAATAAATAATAAATGCTGAAGTGGCAATTTTTAATCCTTTATAAAATCACCATAAAATAGCAGATGGTTTCATGTCAAGCAACCGATCCTCGGTGGCAATCCACGCTGACAGGAATCCGGACTGATTTTTCCGGGTCATTGCGGCTGAAGCCGGCCATGGCAAGGATAAGCGGTTGACGCGGAAAATTAGAATGTGTAAACATACAAGAACAATGCAGCCGGAATTTTTTGCTTTAATGCGGGACGCTTTGGATGAAGCGGAAAAGGGCTTTGTGCAGGGAGAAGTGCCGGTGGGCGCGGTTTTGGCCGGGCCGGACGGGAAGGTGATCGCAAGAGCCCACAATCAACCCATCACCCTCAAGGATCCCACCGCTCACGCTGAAATCCTGGCAATCAAAAAAGGCTGTTTGCTGTATGAGAATTATCGACTGCCCGACAGCCTGCTGGTGGTGACGCTCGAACCTTGCGTGATGTGTATGGGTGCGGCGGTGCACGCGAGGGTTGCAAAATTGATCTTTGGTGCGGTTGATCCGAAGCGGGGTGCCGCCGGTTCTCTTTACAACCTGGCGGAAGATACGCGTCTCAACCACCGGATTGAAGTGATTTCGGGTGTCATGGAGACGGAATGCCGCACGCTGCTGCAGGATTTCTTTCAACTGCGTCGTTGAAAGCTATGTGATGCCGCGCTGCAGCACCATTTAAGAAAACCGGGCCGGAGAGGTACCGAAGTGGTCGTAACGGGGTCGACTCGAAATCGACTTGTCCCGTGAAGAGCGGGGCACGTGGGTTCGAATCCCACCCTCTCCGCCAGAGTGATCCTCGGAGGCTATCCGATAACGGGGACATCCCCCGATGTCCGGGTCAGAATGAAATTATACGTTTCGAAATACTCCCCTGTATTCGTGCGGGTATGATTTTCGCCTTTCTTGATTTTGGAAAAAACATTTCATTTCCGGACAGCCGCCGAGTATAGGTTTCTTGCACCGGCCTAAAAGTGACGATGTCGGGGGTATTCGGAAATTCAGCGTCGATTACGGAGAGATGTCCGAGCCGGTTGAAGGAGCGCGACTGGAAATCGCGTGTACCGCCACAAAGTGGTACCGAGGGTTCGAATCCCTCTCTCTCCGCCATTTTTTATGCAGCGGTTCAAAATAGAGCAAAAAGACGCATCGGCGTCTCGCTTCCATCCACCTGATGCTGTATTTGCCGCCAAAAAACCGAATTTTGCGAAGGAGCATGGAGACCCCGGGTGAGCGTTATCCCGGTCCGAATCCCATATGTCGTATGAAGTCTTAGCCAGAAAATGGCGTCCTCAGGTGTTTCAAGACGTCATTGGCCAGGAACACATCACCCAGACGCTGGTCAATGCTATCAAGACGGATAGACTGGCTCACGCGTATCTGTTCGGCGGGCCCAGAGGGGTCGGCAAAACTTCGGTTGCCCGCATCCTTTCAAAGGCAATCAACTGCGAACGGGGAGAGCCGGGCACACCTTGTAACCAGTGCCGGTCGTGCGTTGAAATCACGGATGGCTCCTCGGTGGACGTTCAGGAAATTGACGGTGCATCCAACAGAGGTATTGATGAGATACGGGAGCTAAGGGGAAATATCAAATATATGCCCTCTTCGAGCCGGTACCGTATCTACATTATCGATGAAGTGCACATGTTGACGCTTCCCGCCTTTAATGCCCTTTTGAAGACACTTGAAGAACCGCCTGCCCATGCCAAGTTCATATTTGCGACCACCGAATCCCACAAAGTCCCTGTGACCATCCTCTCCCGATGCCAGAAATTCGATTTCAAAAGGATACCCCCGGCCCAAATCATCCGCCATCTGGAGAGAATCGCGACGGAAGAGGACATTAAAATCGGCAAGTCCGGGCTGGCGCTCATTGCTCGGGAAGCAGAAGGGAGCATGCGCGACGCTGAAAGCCTCTTGGACCAAGTGGTTTCCTTCACCGGTTCGGAAGTCGAAGACAGGCATGTCACCGAGATCCTGGGGATTATCGACAGCGACATGCTCCTCGATGCAACAAGAGCCGTTCTTGAGGGCTCCCCGAAGCGGTGTTTGGAGATTGTCGACCGGATTTACACCTATGGATATGACCTCAAAGAGTTCTATCGGGCGCTCATGGGTCAGTTCAGAAATCTCATGGTCAGCCTTATCGACCCTGAAAATCAATTGCCGGATCTGAATGAAAATGAGATGGAGGAAGTCAGACGTCAGGCTGAAAAGGCGGGAACGGAAAAGCTTCAGGCCCTGCTGAATCTCCTCATAAACCGGGAGGAGGATCTGAGGTTTACTTCCCACCCTCGCTTGATCCTCGAAACGACGATGATCAGATTGTGCCACCTGGGGGATTTCCTTTCCTTCGGAGACATCCTGCGAAAGATGGAGTCCTTGGAAAAGCGGTTGACCGAGACATTGAGCCATCAGCCATCGGAAACCTCAGCGCATCTGTCTGAGCCGGGTGCGCAATGGATCCTGGACGGTCAGGAAAGCGATTCGGTGAAGGCCCCCCGCGATGAAGGCAGCCAAAGCTGGACTGATTTCTTGACGTTCTTGTCATCGAAGAACCTGCCCATGTTCAACATTCTCAAGGATTGGCAGATTCGGAAATTGACAGAGACGACTTTGGAAGTCGCCAAAGACGACCAATGTTTTTCTTCAGCTTACTTTGAAGATCCGGATAAACATAATCAACTGGCAGGATATTGCCGGGAGTATTTTCAGCGTGACATTAAACTCAGGATCGTTGAAAATTGCCGGCCTTCATCTGCGAAAAAGCCGTCATTAGATCCGATGAAACAACGGATAGAAAACGAAAAGCCTTCAAATCTCCCGCCACCGGTTCAGGATATCCTGCGCATGTTCCAGGGTAAGATCATTCATGCGTATCCGGACAGAAGAGCGGGATCTGAGAACAAAAACGGAGTCGACTGAAAATAGGAGGTATCGAAATGAAAGGCATGCCCAATATGGGCCAACTCATGAAACAGGCCCAACAGTTTCAATCCAAGATTGCCAAGCTGCAGGAGGAGTTGGGCGAGCAAACCGTGGAAGCATCCGCCGGGGGTGGGATGGTCACCGTGGTCGCCAACGGCAAGCAGGAGATCATCTCCATTGTAATCGATCCGGAAGTCATCGATCCGGATGATGTGGAAATGCTTCAGGATCTCATCATGGCCGCGGTGAACGATGCGTTGTCAAGGGCCAAAGAAATGGTGAACGCGGAAATGGGAAAGCTGACGAAAGGCATGAATTTACCCGGCATGCCCGGCATGTTTTAGGACAAGGCATATGGGAGTTTATCCGTCCTCTCTTGAAAACTTGATTGAGCAGTTTTCCAAGCTTCCAGGGATCGGGCAAAAATCCGCCACTCGGATGGCCCTTTACATATTGCGGAACAACCGGGATCTGGCTGATAATTTGGCCAAGAGTCTCGTCGCGGTGAAAGAAAAAATCAAGTTCTGTTCCATTTGTTTCAACCTGACCGACGATGATCTTTGCACCGTCTGCCGCAATGCAAGTCGTGCGAACGGGACCATTTGCGTTGTGGAAAGCCCTGCGGATCAACTGGCGTTAGAAGAATCCGGCATCTTCAAGGGTAGGTATCATGTGCTTCACGGCGTTCTCGCACCGTTGGATGGGGTTGGTCCGGAGGATCTGAAAATCGGAGCACTTCTGGATCGACTGGACCGTGAGGAGATCCAGGAGGTGATTCTGGCTACAAATCCGACCACGGAGGGTGAGGCAACCGCATCATTTCTGTTCAATCTGCTATCGCAAAAACGTGGAGATCTGAAAATCACGCGAATTGCAATGGGCATTCCCATGGGTGCAGACCTCCGGTATATGGATCGCATGACCCTTGAACACGCCCTCAAGCGCAGAGTGTCCATCCGGCCATGATCTCCAAGGCAATTCTCCGCAAGATTCAGGACGTCGTCGGTCCCAAGCATCTCATCAAGGATCCGGCAGCGCTTGCCGAATACGCCACGGATGCCACTGAGTTGGCATTTTTGCCGGATGCGGTGGTTTTTCCGGGAAGCACCCGCCAGGTTTCAAAACTGCTGCATTTGGCAACTGAAAAGGAATTTCCCATCATTCCCAGGGGGGCGGGGAGCGGCATGAGCGGGGGCGCCCTGGCCGTAACCGGCGGGGTTGTCCTGGGGACGAAACGGTTCAATCACATTCTTTCCATCGACACGGACAATTTGGTCGCAAAGGTTGAACCGGGTGTCATCACGGCCCATCTTCAAGCGGCGGTGGAAAAAGTCGACCTGTTTTATCCTCCCGATCCCGCCAGTCTAAACATCTCAACAATCGGAGGCAACGTAGCCGAGTGTGCCGGTGGTCTCAGGGCCGTGAAATATGGCGTTACGAGAGACTACGTTCTGGGAATGACGATCGTGCTGCCAACAGGGGAAATTGTCAAGACCGGTGTGGAAACCATGAAAGGGGTGGCAGGCTATGACTTGACCCGTCTCATCATAGGCTCGGAAGGCACGCTGGCGTTCATCACCGAAATCACCCTACGGTTGATTCCAAAACCCGCTACCCAAAATACAATGATCGCTTTTTTCCCCGATGTTTCCTCGGCCGTTCAGACCGTATCAAGCATCATTCGAAACAAGATCATTCCAACGATCCTGGAGTTTATGGATCGCTTGTGCCTCGATTGCGTCCGGGATGAGATGGGATTTTGCTTTCCCGATAACGCCGAAGCGATGCTGTTGATCGAAGTGGATGGGGATGCGGTTCTCGTAGGACAGAACACCGGCAGGATCCGGCAGGTGTGCGAACAGGGGGGTGCCCTGAAATTTGAGGCCGCAGTGGATCATGTTGCATCCGAAAGATTATGGGGCGCTCGGAGAAATGTTTCACCGGCGCTCTATAAGTTGAGGCCCCACAAAGTGAATCAAGACATTGTGGTTCCCCGCAGTCGAATGGCTGAACTGGTTGATTCCATGTCGAAATTGAGCCGCGCCCATGGTCTTCCCATTGCCAATTTCGGACATGCGGGAGATGGGAACATCCATGTCAATGTTATGCTTGACAAAGGGAACCCTCAGGAAGTCGAAAGTTCCCGGAAAATCGTAACGTCCTTATTTGAAACCGTGATTCAGATGGGAGGCACCATCTCGGGCGAGCACGGTATCGGCATCACCAAAGCCCCCTATCTTGAAATGGAAATCTCTAAGGCGGGGCTTGAACTCATGTCAAGAATCAAAAAAGCTTTTGACCCTTGTGGGATTCTTAATCCGGGAAAGATTTTTCGTATCAATTCAGCGCTTTGAAATGGTGGGTTGGAGGCCGTTGGGATCGCCTTGAGAAGGCCGCAAAGACTTCCTGAATTCCGCGGAACGGCGGCTAAAGGATTTGGTCCCGGCTCTTATAGTTCTTGGTGTCGTAATATTTTTCCACGTCCACAAGGGACAGTTTTTCGAGGGCCTTCTTTAGCGGCACGGATGTGATTTCACCGTTTTTCAGGCCGGCCATTCTGCCGAAGTCCTCGTTGACAATCATGTCAATGGCTGCGATCCCAAATTTCCGACCCATGCGTCGGTCATAGGCCGTTGGCGTTCCTCCCCTCTGAAGGTGCCGAAGCGCCACGTATCGCACTTCCATGTCGGTTTTTTTCTGGATTTCTTCAGCGAGGAAACCACCGATGCCACCCAGGTAGTAATGCCCGAAACCATCTCTCCCCCGTTTTTCGTAGATTTCCGCCATGCCTCTCGGTTTCGCGCCTTCTGATACGAGAATGATACTGTAGCGTTCTCCCGCTTTCCTTCGCATCTCCAGAAGTCCTAAAACGCGATCGATCAGAAAATCGTGCTCGGGGATCAGTATGATTGCGGCGCCGGAGGCTTCCCCCCCTTCCAACGCCAGCCACCCGGCCTTTCTTCCCATACACTCCACCACAAAAATACGGGCGTGTGAGCCTGCCGTGATGCGCAACCTGTCAATGTCTTGGGTGATGGTGTTAACGGCTGAATCAAAACCGAGCGTGTAGTCTGTCTCTGAAAGATCTCTGTCGATGGTCTTGGGAATGCCGACCACGTTAAGCCCCTTCCGGGATAGCTTATAGGCCGTTCCCAGCGCGTCGAATCCGCCCAGCACCACCAACGCCTCAAGACCCAGGCTTTTGTATTTTTGTACGATTAAGTCGGATTTATCCTTTTTCGGTTCAAAGGGATTGATCCGGGTCGTTCCAAGCCGTGTCCCGCCATGTCTGTCCCATGTCCGGACAATATTCGTATCCAACGGCATGGTCCACTTTTTGAGGCTCGCTTTTTTGTCCGGTTGCACCTCCATAAGCCCTTTCCAACCGTACAGAATGCCGAGGATCTCAAACATGATGCCACGTCTGGAAACGAGATCTTTATCAAGCGCGGAATACACAAGCCAGCGGATGGTACTATTGATGCCCGCACAGTCGCCCCCGGCTGACAAAACACCCACCTTTATTTTCATCCGTTGCCTCCAGAAGGATTTGCATGTTTTCAAATTTGATAGTCTCGTAAAAATTCGGAAATCGCCTTTTTCCGTCATTCCGGTGTAGGCCGGAATCCAGTCTTTTCAGACCGTTAAGGAGAACCGGGACCTCCGTTCGAAGATCCCGCATTCATCGGGATTTTCAACGGGGTGACGACTTTTTACGATTTCATCAAATTTGAATTCCGTGGATACAAGTATGGACACTATAAATGAAGGGACAAAATCTGTCAAGGTGGCCGAGCGGAAGTGAGACCCCAGTTTGAGCTTGCTAACCCGCCTTATTATTTGATAATGGACAAGCCTGCACAACCGGAAGGCATCGCGTTGGCAGCAGG
>JAWOGN010000100.1:0-10948 GCA_046496815.1 Desulfatiglandaceae bacterium | reverse complement strand
TGGGAGCCGAATTTGGATGCACGCGGGCGGAGATTCTTGAAAAGGGGCGGAAGGGGAACCTGGCCCGGGATACGGCGCTCTATCTTGCGCGTGATTTGACCAAAGAGAGCGCCCGGATTTTAGGGGCTTATTTTGGAGGTATTTCGGGTGCCGGGATTACAATGAGATACAAGCATATGTCCCAAGAGGCTGCGAAATCCAGACGTCTGACAGCGAGGTTGAAAAAGCTCCGGGGCCTGATAGTTAATATTTAAGATGTGACCCTAAATTCCTACATTGCCGTCCTTCGATTGGTAAAAGCAAAAAAAAGAACTTGACAAGGAGTTCAAATCCGCCTAATTAAATTGTAACACCATACAGGATATTGTCACGCATAGTGAACACAAATCTGTAGCGCCTTTTCACTCCACAATCGAGATTCATAAATTTCCTTCTGAAGCTGCTGCGCCCCCGATCTTACACACGAAGACACCCGGGCAAATGAAAAATACCAAGAAAAAGTACTTTTACATCAACTCGCTGGAAAAAGGCACAAAGGTATTGGAACTTCTGGCTGAAAAGGGGAAGTTGAGTGTTACGAAAGTAGCCGAGCATTTAGGTTTCAATCGCACCGGAAGCCATCGTTTTCTATTGACGCTTGTTGAACTGGGCTATGTTGAAAAAAGCCCGGACCACCGCTACCAATTGTCGTTTAAGCTTCTGGATCTGGGGATGAAAATGGCCAATCGCTTTGAAATTCGACGCGAGGCCCGTCCTTACATGCAGCAATTATCCCTTGCTTTCAGAGAAACGGTTAATCTCGGATTAAGGGATGGTTTAGACATCCTGCACTTAGATAAGATCGACAGCCTCGAGATTCTGCGCATGGATTCCCCTGTCGGTTCCCGTGCGCCTGCATATTGCACCGCTTTAGGCAAGGCAAGCCTGGCGTTTCTGCCTCAAAATGAGCTGGATGTTTTATTGAACGGTGTAAAGCTCAAACCTTATGGTCCAAACACCATCACTTCAAAAAAAATGCTGAAGCAAGAGCTCGAAAAAATCCGGAATCAGGGCTATGCCGTCGATGATGAGGAACTGGCTTACGGACTGCGCTGTGTTGCCGCACCGATTTTCGACCACACAGGTCTTCCTCGCTATTCAATAAGTGTTGCCGGTCCGGCCATGCGGTTCACGGAAAAACGTATGCAGCAGATTCAACAAACCGTTAGAAAAGTTTGTCGCGAGCTTTCCCGGCGAATGGGAGATTTCGGAAGTGCCGCTTCAAAATAAAGAACCGAAATATGAGACTGCGAACCTCGAAAAGTAGAAGCTGGAAAAGAAAAAATTAGCACGATTAAACAAGGGAGTATGCCATGTCTGATGTTTTAAAAAAGATTCGCAATTTTATGGAAAAAGAGGGAATTCCCGGCCGAGATGCCTATGATTTGCCGACCTCAAGCAAAACTTTCCCGGACGGAGCCAATTATCGGATCGAGATCGCCGGCGTTGAACGCGCATCGACCATGGAGGCCATGATCGCTGAAGCCCACAAACGAAAATTAACGATACATCGTGCCATCGCCGCGGTGGGCGGTTCCACCTATTGTGATTTCCAGGAGCTCAAGGACATGGCGCAAATGGCACGCGATGAGGGAATCGAAATGATCATGACCGTCGGTCATCGAAAGGGGTGGGATGCCGGCTCCAAAGAAATGTCCACCCCGGAAGGCGCTATGCAGGGCTTTCGGCTGAGAGGCTCAGACAGTATTTCCTACCATATCGCTGACATTATGCGAAATATTGAGGCTGGGCATCGCGGATTTCTTGTCTATGACGAAGGCGTACTTTTCATTTTAAACAAAATGCGGGCCGAGGGTCTTATCCCGCCGGAAACCATTTTCAAATTTTCGGTCTTCGGGGGATACTGCAGTCCGGCCGGCGCGAAAGTAATTGAAGCCATGGGGGCCAACTCGATGAATCCCTTATCGGACGTGTCGCTGCCGATTTTAGGCGCTATCCGAAAGGCGGCGGATTTTCCGCTGGATGTTTACATCATCATTGTCGACGCTTTTGGCGGCATGTTCCGGGCATACGAAACACCGGAGATCGCCCGCATTGCCTCGCCGTGCTATTTTAAATTCGAACCGGGAACCTCCGAGGGCGATATTTACAAACCTTGGATCAGCGAAAGCTGGCATCAAAACCTGATTCGGGAGAAGGTCAAGATTGCCGCAATCGTATTGGAGATCATGGAGAGGCATGCGCCGGAGATCAAGACATCCAGCAAGGGACCTGAGGATCTGGTTCTGCCGGTAGCGGATTGACGTCGATATGCTTTAAAGAAACCTTCAACGCAAAATGAACGGACCTGAATCGATGAACGCAAGTAACTACATAACCGATAGAAGCCGGGCTGTGGAGTGGTCGGGTATCAGGGTGATGTTTGCACTGGCCGATGAAATTCCCAATGTGGTCAATCTGGGCATCGGTCAACCCGATTTTGACACCCCGGCGTTTATCAGAGAAGCCGCCAAAAAAGCGTTGGATGAAGGCTATACGCGTTATCCGCCGGCCAAAGGGTTTGCAGACCTCAGGCAGGCGATCGCCGAGAAACTGAAAAATGACAACCATATTGTCGCTGATCCGAATACCGAAATATTTGTGGCGGTGGGCGCTATGCAGGTTGTCTTCAATACGGTGCTGCACTTGGTCGAACCGGGTGATGAGGTTTTAGTGGTTGATCCCGGATACGATTATTATTCACAGATCCGGTTGTTCAGTGGGGTGCCGGTACCGGTGCCGGCTTACGAGAGCAACCGGTTCAAGGTGGATCCGGCGGACATCCAAGCGGCCGTTTCTTCGAAGACAAAGCTGATGATTATCAATACGCCGTCGAATCCCACCGGCGCACTGTTTGACGAGGTCATCCTGTGTGATATCGCACAGATCGCCAGGGAAAATGATGTGCTTGTTCTTTCTGACGAACCCTATGAGCACATTGTTTTCGATGGAAAGAAGCACGTCAGCATCGCATCGTTGGATGGTATGCAGGAAAGGACAATATCGGCCTTCACGCTGTCCAAGTCATATGCCATGACCGGCTGGCGGGTGGGCTACGCCGTGGCCCCTGGGGAAGTTGTTGCCGAAATGGAAAAACTCCAGGAGCATCTGGTTTCCGGGGTGACGGCCGTGGCCCAGCGGGCGGCGCTGGCTGCCATTCAGGCGCCGCAGGACTGCGTCCGCGAGATGGCGGCGGCATACGAAAAACGCAGATATGTTATCCAAGAAGGACTCAATGCCATCGATGGGATTACCTGCCTGCTGCCGGAGTCGACTTTTTATGCTTTTCCCAACATTTCGTCTTTCGGGCTGTCCTCATGGGAATTCGCCAAGTACCTGGTAAAAGAACACCGGGTGGCGGTTGTGCCGGGCAGTATTTTCGGTCGGCGGGGGGAAGGATTTGTCAGAATTTCCTTTGCCGCCGATGAAAACGTCCTTCGGGAGGGGATTAAACGCATCAAATCGGCCGCCGCAGCGCTTCGAAAGTAAGCATATGGTTTGACTAGAATTCTTCGGGGCCTGTTGACGGTCAAAATAAGAAAGGAAAATAAATTATGTCACTGTTTGCCACGGAAGAATACCTTGCGCGCATTAAAAAATCCCAGACCCGGATGACCGAAGCCGGCATCGACGTGCTGCTGGTATCGGATCCGGCCAACATGAACTACCTGACCGGCTACGACGGCTGGTCCTTCTACGTCCCCCAGTTAGTCGTGGTATCACTGGACGACGAGCAGCCCATCTGGATCGGGCGCGGCATGGACGTCAGCGGGGCCCGTCATACCACCTTTTTATCTAAGGATCGCATCATCGGCTATCCCGATGATTATGTTCAATCCACGGTCAAGCACCCGATGAACTTTGTGGCCGACGAGATCAAACGCAGGGGCTGGGACAACCGGGCCATTGGGGTCGAAATGGACGCTTACTACTTAAGCGCCCGCGGTTTTGTTGAACTCCAGAAGGACCTGCACCGGGCAAACTTTAAAGACGGCAATCTGCTGGTTTCCTGGGTGCGGATCATCAAGTCCGACCAGGAGATTGCGTACATGAAGCAGGCCGGCAAAATCATCGAAAAAGTCATGCAAACGGCCCTGGATCACCTTGCGCCGGGTGTTCGCGAGTGTGATGCGGTTGCCGCGGTTTGCCAAGCCCAGATCGCCGGGACCAAAGAGTTCGGGGGGGACTATACCGCCATCGTGCCGATGATGCCGACCGGTGAGAAGACCTCCGCCCCGCACCTCACGTGGACCGATGATCCTTATAAAGACGAGCAGGCCGTGAATCTGGAACTGGCTGCCTGCCGACACCGTTACCACTCCCCGATGGCCCGGACCGCGTACCTGGGTAAAAATCCGCCGGATAAACTCTCCAGTCTCGCCGATCATACGGTGGAAGGTCTCAACCTGACGCTTGAAACCATAAAACCGGGTATGACTTGCGAAGCAGTAGAACTGGTCTGGCGTAAGCATATTGCCAAGGCCGGGCTGGAAAAGGAATCCCGAATCGGTTATTCCATAGGCCTCAATTACCCGCCGGATTGGGGTGAGCACACTGCCAGTCTGCGCCCCGGGGATGAAACGGTTCTGGCGCCAAATATGGCCTTTCATATGATTCTGGGCATGTGGATGGACAATTACGGATTTGAGTGCAGTGAAGCTTTCAGGGTTACCGAAAACGGCTGTGAAACCTTTGCTGATTTTCCGCGGAAGCTGTTTGTTATCAATTGAAAGGACTTCATAGAAAATAGTTCACCGTACCCGGATGTGAGCCCGGAGCTCTGGTGATGCGTAACAGGGTTAGCCGTGATTTATAGCACGCAAAAAGGACAGGTAAGCGCCGGAGAGGCGATCGGCATTCTGCTGCTCGAAACATCGGTGCCGTTTATCCCCGGAGATGTCGGCAACGCCACCACCTATGCGTTTCCGGTAAGGTTTCAAGTAGTCAAGGGTTTCAGCGTGCAGCGGGCATTGAGCAAGGATCCCTCGGTGTATGAAGATCTGCGTCGAGCTGCCCGGGAGTTGGTGCAACAGGGGGTGCGCGCCGTGACGGGAGATTGCGGGTTCATGGGGATTCACCAGCAAAAACTCGCCCGCGAGCTCGACGTTCCCGTGTTTCTGTCGAGCCTGCTGCAGATTCCCTTTATTTCGATTCTGATCGGTGCGGATGCGAAGGTGGGCGTTATTACGGCCGATTCAAGGAGCCTTAATGCCGATTTGCTAGCAGCGGTCGGCGTGTCCGACGCCAGCAATCTGGTCATCGGCGGACTGGAGGATAGCCGGCAGTTCTACCGGTTTGGAATTGAAGAAACCGGCAAGCTGGATGCTGAGGCTGTCGAAAAAGAAGTGGTCATTGTCGCCCGCGACATGGTTGTTCAAAAACCGCAGGTCCGGGCGATTTTGCTGGAGTGCAGTCTCCTGCCGCCATATGGCGCGGCCGTTCAGGAAGCCGTGAATTTGCCGGTGTTCGACTACATTACCATGATCAATTTTGTCTTTTCGGCCGTGGTCAAACGGCGATATACCGGATTTATTTAAAAGCCCGTTGGGATGACGGAGTATAAAAATGGATCGCTTGAAAAAGCGGATTGAAGAGCTGAACAGCGAACTTATTGATTTACGGCGCGATTTTCACCGGTATCCCGAGCTTGGATTCAAAGAATATCGCACCGCCGAGACCATAGAGAACTATCTCAATAAACTGGCAATTACTACCCGCCGCATGACCCGCACGGGGGTTGTTGCGCTGCTCGAAGGTGCAAAGTCCGGACCGGTGCTGATGCTACGAGCGGATATGGACGCATTGCCGATCAGCGAAGAAAACGAGTTTGACTATAAGTCGCAAAACACCGGCGTCATGCACGCCTGCGGGCATGACGCCCATATGGCCATGTTGCTGGTGGCCGCCAAAATCCTGTCTGAAAATAGAGACGATATCTCCGGGGCCGTCAAGTTCGTTTTTCAGCCCAATGAGGAAATCGCCGGCGCCATCCACATGGTTGAGGATGGGGTTCTCGAAAATCCCGCAGTCGATGCGGTAATGGGGATCCATATCTGGACGCCGGTGGCGTCGGGCAAAATTGCCATTACGCCCGGTCCGGTCATGGGCGGCCTGGATGTTTTCAAGGTTAAGATTCATGGCAAAGGAGGCCACACCGGCGTGCCGGAGGATGCGGTGGATCCGGTTATAGCCGCTGCCAATGTAATTCAAACCGTCCAAGTGATCCAAACCCGGGAGATCAGCAACTTGAAATCCACGATTATCATGTTTGGTAAAATCGCCGGCGGCACCAAAAGCAATATCATTCCCGAAAAAGTCGATTTGGAAGGCTCCATCCGGTTTCTTTACCCGGGCGGTCCCGACAGTGAAGAGCAGCCCACCGAAAGGTTCATCAGAATCGTCGAACAGGTTTGCAAAACCCATCGCTGCATCTGTGAGATCGACATCGTTCATGAAAACATCCCGCTGATCAATGACGAAGAAATGGTAAATATAGCCAGGAACACCGCCAAAGAAGTGTTTGATGATGAAAAGTGCATCATCGGAAATCAGACCATGGCCAGCGAGGATTTTTCCGAGTTCAGCGCAAGGGTGCCGGGCGTGTTCATGTTCCTTGGCACGGGAAACGAAAAGAAGGGCACCAATGTATCGCACCACAACCCGTGTTTCAAAATTGATGAGGATACATTGCCCGGCGGCGTTGCGATGCATGTGAAAGGCGCGTTGAATTTTTTCAAATATGCGGAGACCTTAAAATTTCTTAGGCGTGAAAGGAGGTGATATGAAAAGTAAGTACCCGCTGTTTTTTAAACCAATCTCAAGAAACGAAAGGAGTCTTATTATGAAAAAGGTATTGAGTATAATCGTAATCTTGATGCTGTTGATTGGCGTCGGTGTTGCGACCGGAGCGGAGTACAAGGGAAAGGCGATCAAGGCGCGCCTGGCATCGGAAGAGATCGAAGGCGATTTTATGACCGTCTGGGCCATAAATTTCTCCGATCACATGAAAGAATGGTCGGGCGGAAAGATTGAAGTCGATGTGTATCCTTATGGGACGCTGGGGGCGCTCGGCGATATCAATGAGCTTTGCCAGCTGGGCGTCGTGGAGTATGTTTTTTCGGATTATGCCTGGATCAGCTCTTTCGTTCCCCAGGCCCAGGTCTTGGCGCTGAACTATCTGTTTCCGACCGAAAAAGTGCCGGAAGTCCTGGCCTGGATGGCCAGAAACGGCGAGTTCATGCCGCTGATGGAAAAGGCTTTCAGAGAAAAAGGCCTGGTGCCGCTTTCGATTATGTTTGAAGGATGGCAGTGGGTGACTTCCAAAAGGGCGATCAATTCGCTGCAAGACATGAAAGGTCTCAAAGTGCGTCTGATGTCTTCCAAACTTCTGGTGGAAGACTACAGGGCTTATGGAGCTGCCCCGACGCCCATGGACTACGGTGAGGTTTACAGCGGACTGCAGATGGGACTGATTGATGCGCAGGTCAACCCGCTTTTTGCGATCTACAGCATGAAGTTCTATGAAGTACAGGACTACGGCACCCAGCTGAAAAGCGAGCCGTTTATTGGAATTCCCACAGTCAATCAAAAATTCTTTGATAACCTGCCGGAAGAAGTTCAGCATGAGATTCGCAATTTCTGGATCGATGCCATCATACCCGCCGGCAAATGGATCACCGAAAAAAATGCCGCTGACATGGAAAAAATGAAAAAAGCCAAACCCGGGCTAAAGTTCACCGTACTGGATGACGCGGCCATTGCCGAATTCAAGGCAGCGGCTGAAACGGTATATCCCAAATATACCGAAATCGGGGGTAAAGGCTCCCAGGCAATGCTTGATGCGCTCCTGAAAGACATTGAAAATGCAAAAAAAGCCTTAAGCATTAAATAGACTGCTGGGTTGAGGCACTGCAGCAAAATGAGCGCTGCAGTGTCTCCAACTGTTTCATCAGAGGCCAAGCCATGAAACAGAAAAACGACGAACAAAAAGCGGTGACCTTTTTCCAGCAGCTGAACCGGCATATCGGTTCCATGGTCAATGCAATTGAAGTGTCGATTCTGGTTTTCTGCGTTGCGTCACTCGCTGTTCTGCTGATGACCAATGTTTTTGCCCGCACGTTTTTTCAAAGCATTTATTTTGCCGAAGAGGTGTCCAAGTTCCTTGTGATGCTGGCTACCTTCACCGGCGTGAGCTATGCGGTCAGAAAAGCGCGGCATATCCGAATGGGTGCCTTTTTGGACGTGATGCCCCAAAAAATGGAGAAGGTGTTTATCATTATCATTTCAATTGTCAGCGCCGTTGTGATGGGGATCATGACCTGGTTTTCCTACAAATATTTGATGAACGCGATGGATATGGGGCATGTGACCCCTGCGCTGAGAGTGCCGAAATGGACGTTTTATGTGATTATTCCCGTCGGATTCGGCCTGGCGTGCATTCAGTACATCCGAACGATCATCAAGAATTTTACCGAGAAGGAACCCTGGCAATCGCCGGACCAGCAAAGCGAATACGAAGATGAAGAGATTGGGGGAGCAGCGTTATGACACTTTTTGGAATAAGTCTGACGTTCATGTTGTTGTTCGGATTCCCCTTTATGGTAACCCTTCTGGGTTCTTTGATACTGTATGTGTATGTTTACATGCCTGACTTCGCGCCGAAACTGGTTACGACCATGGTCCAGCAGGTGATTACCGGGGTAACACCGCCGGCACTGGTGTGTGTGCCGATGTTTATTCTTTCAGCCAGCATTATCACCTCCGGGACATCTGCCGGCCGATTGATAAAGATGATCAAGGCCTTTGTCGGCCATCTTCCGGGAGGACTGTCGATAACGACCAATGCTAGCTGCACGCTGTTCGGTGCGGTATCCGGGTCTACGCAGGCAACCGTCGCCGCCATCGGCGGGACCATGCGCCCGATGCTTCTGGAGGCGGGATACCCGAGCTCCTTTACCCTGGGATTGATTATTAACTCCAGCGATATCGCTTTTCTGATCCCACCGAGTATCGGGTTCATCGTTTACGGAGTCGCCACCAGCACCTCCATCGGAATGCTGTTTCTTGCCGGTGTCTTCCCGGGGCTGCTGATCCTGGTGATGTTTTCGATTTACTGTTATTTCTATTCCAAGGCCAAAAAAGTCGAGGTGCTGCCCAAAGCGAGCTGGGCCGAGCGAATGGCAGCGATCAAGGACGGGCTTCCGGTCATGGGATTTCCGGTAATTATCGTCGGCGGAATCTATGCCGGGTATTTCAGCCCGACGGAAGCCGCCGCCGCCTCTGTGTTCTATGCGTTGTTTCTGGAGACCGTCGTCTACAGAAGCCTGACACTGAGTCGAATTATTGACTCTTTTCTTCAGACCGGAGTGATTACCGGTGTCGTCTTTATTCTGGTCGGCGCCGGGCAGGCGTTTTCATGGATGATCGGCTTTATGCAGATTCCGCAGCAGCTTTTGCCGCCTCTATTCGGAGGCGATCCATCGATGCTGCGGGTGATTGCCATTGTGGTTGTCGTGTATTTTGTCGCCTGCATGTTTGTTGATCCCATCGTCGCCATCTTTATATTGAGTCCGATTTTTCAGCCTTATGTGGTCAACGCGGGTGTGGATCCCATTTTGTTGGGAACTCTGGTGACGCTGCAGGCCGCCATCGGTTCGGCAACACCGCCGTTCGGATGTGACATATTTACCGCCCAGCTCATTTTCCGGCGGCCATATCTTGAGGTCATTGGTCATGCTTTACCGTTTATCCTCATACTGATCCTGGCAACGATCATCCTGATCGCTGTTCCCGATATTGCCTTGTTTCTACCGCGCATTGCGTTGGGTGGTTGATCCGACAGCTGATGGCCTCCCGTGGAATTGTGAAAGGGTGAAAGAGTGCGTTGGTTCCAAACCAACTTGACGAATGGGCAGATATGGAACAACGCCTCTCCATGCCCAGACAACCAAGAGTACCTCATAGGGTCAGATCTTAAATATTAACTATTGACATTTCCCTTCCATCCTCCTATTCTGGAAAAAATATTTCACAGATCCATACGCCTATGGCCAGACCCCTGAGAATAGAATAGGCCAAGCGGCCTGAGTGGCTTGAAACGCAATGGCTTTTGTCGCAGTTTGCTCGGAAAGACAGAGAAGCCAAACAACGATACCGGGGGTTTGTGGAGAAGGTGGATCCTGCAACGCTTGAAAACCCTGAAAAGGCAGTGACAAGTGGGGTCATTCTGGGTAGCGGGGGGGTTGTCAAATGGGTGAAGGAGACGTTCGTTGATCCCCGAGAAGACCCCAAGGAAATTTCCCAACTGACAGATCTGAAAAGGTCCATACCGGTTGAAACCATTATTGACATTGTGGGAGCCGAATTTGGATGCACGCGGGCGGAGATTTTTGAAAAGGGGCGGAAGGGGAACCTGGCCCGGGATACGGCGCTCTATCTTGCGCGTGATTTGACCAAAGAGAGCGCCCGGATTTTAGGGGCTTATTTTGGAGGTATTTCGGGTGCCGGGATTACGATGAGATACAAGCATATGTCCCAAGAGGCTGCGAAATCCAGACGTCTGACAGCGAGGTTGAAAAAGCTCCGGGGCCTGATAGTTAATATTTAAGATGTGACCCTAAATTCCCTGGCGGGATCTGAGTTCGCCTCCCACCACCATGTTGCGCGCCACCTCCTTCCCTCTCACCTCCTTCTTTCTCACCTCCTTCACCTCGAGCTGAATATACCCGTCATTCAGAAAAAGCATGTTTCCCGGTCTTACCGCCTGGGGCAATCGGGAAAAGCTCACCGATATCCTGGCCGCATCTCCTACAACATCTTCCGTGCTCAATGTGACCCTGCGATCGGCCTTCAGTTCGATGGGCTCCCGGGACAGTTCGCCGATCCGGATTTTCGGTCCGGAGAGATCCGC
>JAWOGN010000104.1:0-17321 GCA_046496815.1 Desulfatiglandaceae bacterium | reverse complement strand
GGGGTGACGACTTTTTACGATTTCATCAAATTTGAATTCCGTGGATACAAGTATGGACACTATAAATGAAGGGACAAAATCTGTCAAGGTGGCCGAGCGGAAGTGAGACCCCAGTTTGAGCTTGCTAACCCGCCTTATTATTTGATAATGGACAAGCCTGCACAACCGGAAGGCATCGCGTTGGCAGCAGGATGGATCATCCGTCGCAAGCGAGGAGAAAAAAAGCGCGCCCAGGCGCTGAGATGCCGACGCAGGGAAAGGGCCGTATCAAATCCGTCCGCTGATCAACTTGCACGCAGCCGGATTCTTCGGGTCGCAGCAATTCTTTGAAATAAGACGGCCGAACCGCAACCAACGAATCCGAACGGAAATGGAAAAAAGCAACCGACAGCAATCCGCGTCAAGATCTTTCACCGACTATGTGGTTTTGTCGCTGAAAGGTGTCTGTATGGGGGCATCCGATGTGGTTCCGGGTGTGTCCGGCGGAACCATGGCCTTCATACTGGGTATCTACGAAGAGCTGATCGAAGCCATCAAATCCTTTGACTTGAAAAGCCTTCGGCTTCTTCTGGCGCTTCAATTTCGACAGCTGGCGGATCACATCTCCTGGAAGTTCCTTTTGGCGGTGGGTATCGGCATTTTTACGGCAATTTTTACTTTGGCTCAAATTCTGAGCCGGCTGCTGCAGAACAGTCCCATTCATATCTGGTCGTTTTTTTTTGGGTTGATATTCGCCTCGGTCCTTACGGTTGGTCGGCGCGTTCAGATATGGCGACCTTCGACATGGCTATGCCTGGTGGGCGGCACCATCGGAAGCTATTTTCTCGTCGGTCTGGTGCCGGTATCGACCCCCGACGCGCCGTGGTTTCTCATCCTTTGCGGGGCCGTTGCGATATGTGCCATGGTTCTTCCAGGGATATCGGGCTCCTTCGTTTTGCTCTTGTTGGGCAAATATCAATACGTGCTTGAGGCAGTCAATCAGAAGGATCTTTTCGTACTGGGCTTGGTGGCGACGGGGGCCTGTGCGGGAATCATTGCGTTTTCCCGCCTGCTGGGCTGGCTGCTGGAAAAATACCATGATCTGATGGTTGCCGTCCTTACGGGCTTGATGCTCGGGTCCCTGAGGAAGGTGTGGCCTTGGAAAGAAACACTGGAGAGTGTGGCAGACATCCACGGCAGGGTTGTTCCCCTGGTTCAGGCAAATATCCTCCCGCGGAGCGGCGAATTCGTGATTCCCCTCCTTTTGATGGTGGGAGGGCTCGTCGTGGTGATTCTCTTGGACCGTTTGGGGGATCGAAATCGATGAGGTTTTAAAGAAAGAAAGCGCTTGATTTTGGTATCCTTCTCGAGATTGCGGAATGCTTACAGCCGACTTCTCTCAATTGAGCGCTTGCGCCCAATAGCTGCTTCACCTTGCCTTGAAATCCCCGAGACCCAGGAGATTGAAAAGCAGGCTCACCTCTGTTTTGTCATCCTCAAACCTGGTGGCAAGCTTCACTCCCCAGCACTGGTTCTGGTAGCCGAGCCAATAGCTGTTTGACACATTTTCGTTTGCATCGAGGTCCCGCTTTAGAGAGGTTCCGGCTGAGAATCCGCGGACAAGGTTCACATCGATCCAGTAATTGATGCTCTCTTGGCCTGCTTCATCGAATTGATAATCGAATTTAAAATAGTCTCTTCGGTCACCGGAACGTTTGACGGTCAGCACAAGGGAGACATCCGCAGAAGTTATCTTATGATCATAGTGGTCCCATTCCGCCGTGCCGAGAAAGTCGATGCCTGCAAACGGCTGCACCCGCATGGAGGCACTCAGCGGCTCGAATGGCCTGCGATTTTCGCCGGGCTTCGTGTCCCGTCTCGCTTCGTCAATATCATAGCCCTGAGTCAGAGTTAGGGTGGCCCACTGTCGGTATTGTACGTCACCTTTCTTGGTTTCCAGCCGGGCATCCAGGAAGTTTTCTACGGAGAAGGCAATCCGGTTGGTCCGCTCTTCAGCGTCGGTCGCTACAAACCAGGGCCTTGCATCCTCCTTGTCTTGAGGGACGAGGTAATTGTAACTGAGTATGGGCCGAATTTGATGCTTCAATCTTTTGGCACTTCGCCAATCGATGTCATACATCCGCTCCAGGTTTGTGATGAGATTTCCTCCTGCTTCATATACGCTCTTGGTTTGACGATCCGTGCTTTCGGCGTCTCCCTCAGACCACAGCAGGTCATAGGTGTAGCGAAAGAAAGGTTCAAATTCCAGATACCGGCCGAACCACAGCGGCATTGCGAGTTCCGGGGTGACGGAGAGGCTATGGCCTTTCGGGCCCGTTTCCCGCCGGATGTAATCATAGTTTGAATTCAGGGTGAGTTGCAGCGGAGATTTCATCACTTTTTCGGGGAGAAAGGTGAAAGACAAGCCCGCAAGGGGCTGAGCCGTTTTGTCTTCTGCGTCCGGATTGCCGACCGTTTGGGAATAGCTGGAAGCGGCCTGGAGGCTGTAGGCATCCTGGTCGCGGCTGAATCTCACCCTTGAAGTCCGAAAAGGGTGCCTTTTGTCTTCCAGCGGGCGCCCGAATTCCTCGACCAAGTCAGGTCTCGCCTCAAATCCGTAGTATATGAATGTCTCAAATTCCCTCAGGTAATCCTGATCGCTTACGTAGTCGACATCCAAGCGGCTTGTGATATCGAAAGGCAAATCTTGATCCGCCTTGCTCCTGAGCCAATATCGCGTATCATTGGTGCGAGAAAACGGAGTGATCTCCGCATCGTCGGGATCGTTCAAGTCTTTGCTTTTTTTGTCCCGGGAAAGGATATCGAAAAGAACCGTCCCTTCTGAATTCTCATCCGCCACATAGCGGAATTCCACGCCTTGCATGTAGCCGCGCTTGCTCATGTAGCGCTGATAAAAACTTGCGTCGGTTTGATCTGAAATCGCCCAAAAGAAAGGCAGCTCGACATCGACACCGTTAAGCGTGGAAGATCCCATCCGGGGTGGCAGCAATCCGCTCTGCCGTTTTGTCTTGGCGGGAAAAATCAGGTACGGTAGATAGAGAACCGGTTTTTCGCGAATCCTAAAGGACGCGTGTTTCACAGTTCCGTATCCCTCGATGGTCACTTCCATTTCGACGGCAGAAATGCTCCAATCAGGTTTAGCCCCATCACATGTGGTGACTTCACAGTTTTTGATGAGATAGGTATCGGGTCCGATTTTTTCCACAACTTCGCCGGTGATGTAGAAATGATTTTCGGCCAAGAATAGGCGGGCGTTATTGATTTTGCCCGTCTGATTTTTGAGGTGAAAGATTCCCTGTTTCCCCGTAAAAATGTCCTTTCCGTACTCAAATCTTACATCTCCGGATACCTCGGCGATTCCGGTGTTCACGTTATAGGTGGCTATTTGCGCATACAAGGTTTGGTCCGTTTGGTGGATGACCACATCCCCTTCAGCGACGATGATTCCTTCCGCCTTGTAAGTGATGCTTTCGGCCGTTATTTGCCAAGGTGCTTCTTCGTTACCTGGAAGAAATCTTTCTGAGGAGCTGTCCTCGGCAACTGCAAGAGGGGTCCAGTTCAAAGAGAACAGGAACACGATCCATAAAAGGGTGCCGGATAGATAGGCGCCTTGGATGTAAATTCCGAGATACCTGTACATGGGTTGCTGGAAGCTCGAGATCCGCGTGTAGGCTTTTGGCGGCACGTCCGTATGTTTGGGTTTCAGTTTGACGTGCCAAACGAATGCATGAAGTCGGGTCAAACGGCAACGTCCGAAAATGCCGGCACCAGCACGGATCACAGTTCGTCCGGCCGATACGTTTTTGAATCAAAATGCGTCATGGCTTCTCCCACAGTGAAAAGCGAACCACAAATCACGATCAAATCTTGCGGGTCCGCGATCTGTTTGGCTTTCTCAATGGCATCCGTCAAGCGCGGCACGATTTCTCCCGGTTTTCCCAAGGGTGCGCCCTTGGAGAGCAGGACCTCGGGTTCGGCCGCCCGGGCGTACACCGGGCGGGTGTAAATTACGTAATCGGAAAGGGGTACGATTCCCTTCAGCATGCGCCCGATGTCTTTGTCTTCCATCACTCCGATCACCAGGATCAGGCGCCTGTAGTCAAGGTCCGATCTTATGGAACTCGACAGCGCCCTGACCGCTGCGGGATTGTGCGCACCATCCAACACGATCGTGGGTTTGCCGGAAACAATCTGCATTCTTCCCGGCCAACGGCTTTTTTGGAGTCCATTGCGAATATGTTGGGCCAAGAGGTGAAATCCATGCGCCTCGAGCCGCTCCAATGAGGCCAGTGCAACGGTCGCGTTCCGATTTTGAAATCTTCCCCTAAGCCCCAGTTCGAGTCCATGAAGCCTGCGTTTGATGCCATAGTAATGGAGACCGGAGGCGGTGGACCGATATTGGAAGTCCTTTCCCAGCCGCCATATGCGAGTTTTTCTCTCCCTGCATATGGATTCAAAAAGATGGATGACCCCGGGCCGGCAGGCGCCTGTGACGACGTCAACTCCGTCCTTGATGATTCCACCCTTTTCAACCGCGATGTCCAGCAGTCGAGATCCGAGAAAGAACTGATGTTCCATGGAGATGTTCGTAATGACGGAAAGAAGCGGCGAGATGACATTGGTGGCATCCAGGCGCCCTCCCATGCCCACTTCCATGACGGCAATGTCGGTTTTTTCCCTTGCAAAAAACGTGAGGGCCATGGCGGTCGTTGCTTCGAAAAAAGTCGGAGGTTCTTCCGGTCGGACGGCCTGTTTCAGCGCCTCGATCAAGGCGGTTGCCGTTTCTCGGGAGATTTCCTCGTTGTTGATTTTGAACCGCTCCGTAAATCTCACAAGATGCGGCGAGGTGTATAGGCCGACCTTAAGGCCCGATTCCGTCAGAATAGATGCGATAAAGGCCGCAACCGAACCCTTTCCATTGGTTCCTGCAATGTGGATATAGTTTTGTCCGTGGTGAGGGTTCCCAAGTGCTTCCAATAGGTTGGATGTCTTCGAAAGTCCGAACTTAATGCCGTATTTTTGAAGACCATACAGGTAACCGATCGCGCGTCGATACCCTGCTTCTGCTTTATTCATTTACCCAAAGGGCCTTTCTGAAGAAGAGATAAGGAGAACGGACGTTCCACAGGAGAGTGGAGATCAGCCCACCCGCCGGGGTGTTACCCGTTTCGAAACACCAAAGAGATCCGAAGGTGCCGTTTTCAATTGACCCGAACCGCCCGATATTTTCTCAGGGAAAATCAGAGCAGTGGCAGCTTTCGTGAACGCATTGCCCGGTTCTAGAGAGAAAAACAAACGCGGGGCATCTTTGGCTGCGTATTTTTGCAGGGCTTTTCAACCTTTGTCAATTCAAATGTTACCCGGGATGTTTGGTATTTCCCCGAGTTCAATCCTTTCCGGATGAACCGGGGTCTGATAAAACCTATGGAGATGAAATTCGTTTTGTGCTAGTTAAATATAAGACAATGCCCGTCCATACATGGTGTGTATACGGTGCGAAGCGGGACTCCGGATCGACGTATAATTAAGGATAGCCTGTGATAAAACGGTTATTAGAGACATTTGCATTCTTCAGGGCTTTTGCCGTGGATATCCTGAAGTTTCTTTTGATTTCAGCATTTCCGATTGTATTGATCGAAACCTCACTGTCCGTGTATATCATTGAATCAGAAGCGCAGGGGTACATCAAATATGTGCCGTCTTTATTGCACCTCTTGTACAAGCCCATTTACACAGGCGGTTTCATATATCTGATGTCCTTGTTGGTTTCGCAGGGGAACTGGGATATCAGGAAGTGTCTCAGCGTCGGTTTCAATAGCTGGCAAAACTTGATTCTCGTCTACTTTGCAAGCTCGGTCATTATCATTGCAGGTATTATCGCGTTTATTATTCCGGGGTTGATATTGTTTGCCCGGCTGTCACTGTCTGAGTTTGTGGTCGTTCTTGAGAAGACCACTGCGAAGAAAGCAATCACGAAAAGCTATGGCATCAGCAAACCATTTACGCTGGAGATAATTGGGAGTACGTTTCTGCTTTCACTGGTCCTTGCGGCGATCAGCCTGCTCGTGCAGTTCGGGGCCAATGCGATTTCTCTGAACACATATTTGTTGTTTGTCGTCATTGCAATGCTGGGGATTATCCTGGAATCGATTGTAAGCATACTTCTGTTTCGATTTTACGATCTGTCGATCAAGGCACAGACGGATCCGGGTAACCCCGAAGGAAAAGTGCGGACCCATCCCGATGCATGAAGGGAAGCGGCATATCGACTCAAAGCTCGGAGCATGATATGAACCATTCGTTGTATTAGCCGGATCTTGCTTCATGCCGCGTTTGCATGCGTCGGAGCGATGCATGGTCCCCGTGAGGCCGCCAATGGTGAATTCTCATCAACCTACTCCGGAAAGGTAAGCCATGAAGATGAAAGCGGTACGACTGATAGAACCGGGAAGACCGTTGGAACTGCAAGAGGTGGACATACCGGCTGTCGGTGCGAAAGATATATTGGTTCGTGTCAAGGCTGCGGGTATCTGTCACTCAGATGCCCATTACCGAGCCGGCAGGTCACGGGTTCACCCGTTGCCGCTGACGCTGGGGCATGAAGTCGCCGGTGTCGTTGAACAGGTGGGAGCCGAAGTAGACACGTTCCGAAAGGATGACAGGGTATGCCTTCACTACATGGTCACCTGCGGCGACTGTGTCTACTGCCGTCAGGGGCACGAGCAATTTTGCACGTCCGGTAAAATGTTGGGGAAATATCGGGACGGCGGGTATGCAGCGTATATTTGCATCCCGGCACGGAGCGCTTTCTTGTTGCCTGCCGAGATTCCCTTTGCGCAAGGGGCGATCATGATGTGTTCCGCAGCGACGTCTCTGCATGCTTTTTACAAGGGAAAAGTCAAGCCGGGGGACACGGTGGCTGTTTTTGGGGTCGGCGGACTGGGTATGGCGGCGGTGCAGATGGCGCGCTGCTTCGGCGCGGCGGAGATTTATGCGGTGGATATCAAAAAAAACAAGCTGAAGATCGCCGTCGGCTTCGGTGCGATTCCGATAAATGCCGAAGAAAGCGACCCGGTCAATGAAATCAAACGGCTGACAGGCGGCAGGGGCGTCGATGTGGCCCTCGAACTGATTGGTCTTCCGCAGACCATGAAGCAGGCAGTCCAATCCCTTGCCGTCTACGGACGTGCGGTTATGGCGGGTATTACCGAACGGACTTTTGAGATAGCCCCTTATGAGGAGTTGTTAAACAAAGAGGCGGAAATCATCGGGGTGTCGGATCACTTGGCACAGGAAATTCCTTTGCTCATCGAGTGGGTCCGGCACGGGAGGCTTGATCTATCCGAGGTGGTTACACGAACCGTACCCCTGGATGCCGCTGCGATCAACAGCGCACTGGATCAACTGGAAGTTTTCACGGATGCGGTCCGGGTCGTCATTGCCCCCTGAGGCGTTCGATATCGCCTTTGAGGTAACCCTGCCTCGCGGATTCAGAAAACCGTTTCACGGCGTCTCTCAACAGGGTTGGGGACATCTTTATGTTGATATGGCACGCATTGTTTTGACATTTATCCGGTATTGTGTCTAGAATGCCGTCGAAATACAAAATTCTTTTCAAAAGGAGGTGAAAACAGGGAAAATCGGCAGTCGTGTGTTGGGTTGTTAACCAAGGGATGTAACTTTTTCGGCAGTGGATTGGGGTAAATGAAACCTTAATCCTTGAAATGTGAAAATTCGATTTAAAAGGAGGCCAAAATGAAAAAGACATGCTTAACCGCAGCAATCCTTGCTGTCCTTTCTATGGCGCTGCTGCTCATGCCGGCCTTTGCGGCGAAAGCGCAGGCTGCGGACAAAATCGGCTGGGTCGGGCCTGTTTACAAGGAGTTATCCGCCAGCCTTACCCAGGGTTTCAAGGCTTACTATAAAAAGGCCTATGGCAAAGACGTGGACATCACGTTCGTGCGACCGGGCGGTTGGCCTGTTTGTGTGGACAAAGTCAGGGCATGGGGCGGCAAACCCGATGCCGACGTCTTTCTGGGCGCCGGCGCTCCGGCCCATGAAGTCTTAAAACAGGAGGGCCTGATCGTCCCTTACCGGCCAAAGGGTTGGGATAAGGTTCCTGCCGATTGGCACGGAATGAAAGTGAAGGACAAAGATGATTATTGGACCTGTTTTGCGCCCTGGATTGTCACCAATCTATACAACGAGAAGGTTCTGAAACGGCTGAGGCTGCCGCCGCCGAAAACCTGGAACGATCTGCTCAACCCCATATACCGGGGTAACATCGTGCATACGCTGCCCTATGCCTCCGGCACCATGCATGAAGCCATCGAAATCCTCATGCAGGCATACGGAGAAAAGGAAGCCTGGAAATATTTCAGATTATTGGCGGCCCAGTTGGCCCGATTCTCCACCGGCAGCACGGATACGACCCAACTGGTGGCCCGAGGTGAGGTCCCCATCGGGATCGCGCAGCCGCAAATGAACGCGATGGCTGCGCGCAAAGACGGCTTTCCGGTGCGTGATTTACTGCCTGAAAAAACCATTTTGGTTCCGGAGGCGGTCGCGTTGTTGAAAGGCGCGCCCAATGAGGCCGTCGGGAAGATCTTTCTGGACTGGCTGTTCAGCATGGAGGGGCAAAAGTACGTGCTGGATGGCCGATACTTTGCGGCCAATACGGACATTAAGTTCTCCGTGTGGCAAAAAGAAGGCGTCGAAATGGCCGAACATGCCCAAAAGGCCTTGGGCGTTGATTCGTTTTGGGCTCTGGAGGTCGACTTCATCGAGTACGACCTGGATCTTGCAACCAAGAGATGGGACGAAGTCAACAAGAAATACGAGTATGAGATCTACCGGAAGTGGGGCGAGTTGAAAAGCAGTCTGTTCCTGATAGAGGAAGTTGAGGGGGAAATCAGCGCGGCCAAAGCCGAGAAGACGGACGTGACCAAGGCGGACGCGAAAATTAAGGAAGCCAGACACCTCTTTGAGATCGACGGCAATTATGCAGCAGCTCGACTGGCGGCATCCAAGGCACGTGCACTGCTTGTAGCGCCCTAACGGCGTCATAGAGTCGGAAAATTCTTGCGGCTCCTTACGGGCGAGCGTTGGCTCGCCCGTATATTTAAGTCCGAAACCGTGAAGAATCCGCGCCCAGAGACACTGTGTTTTAATTGCGAAAGACCGTCATTCCGGACGAGCGAAGTGCAGCGCAGCGAGATCCGAAATTTGGTGCGAATGCAATCGCGTCAAGGGATTCCGGATCCGGGTTTGCCCCCCCCGTTTCACAGGGATTGGCCGGGATGGTATGTCATCGCACAGCGTGAGAGGGCGTGGCTCTAAAAAATGTACTCAATTAAAGGTGTGATATGTCACGCGGCAGTATTTCTCTGGCGGCACTCCTGTGGTTGGTGATTGCCTTTCTTGTGCTTTATCCGCTGTCAATTCTTATGGTGGAAAGTTTCAAAATCGCGGAAACGGGCCGCTGGGGAATCGGCAATTACCTGGAATTTTTCCAGGACGCGTATTATCTGAAGACCTTTAGAAATACCCTGTTGCTGAGTACCATGGTGCTCCTGACGACCACCGTGTTCGGCGTGCCGCTGGCATACATCTTGGCGAGATACCGGCATCGGGGCAAGACCGTTTTCACAGCCCTGATCCTTTTGCCGATTGTCTTGCCCGCTTTTGCCGGGGTATTTGCATTTATCATTTTTTTCGGCAAGTACGGCACCGTCAATTTGCTCCTGATGGACTTGGGGTTGGTCGAGACACCCGTCAATTTCATTTACGGGCTGCACGGGCTGGTGTTCGTGCAAGCCCTGCATATGCTCCCCTTTATCGTCCTGGGTCTTTCGGCCGGTTTTACCAATATCGACCCTTCCTTTGAAGAAGCCGCAGAAGTCGAGGGGGCGAGCGGTTTTCGTAGATTTATCACCGTCACCTTGCCGCTTTGCACGCCAAGTTATCTGGCGGGTGCCGTCCTCGTATTCCTATGGCCCTTTACCGATTGGCTGACCCCGCTGATTTTGGGCCAGGTGGACTTTCTCCCATCGGTTTCCTACATCAATATCTCTTATCATTTTACCGATGTGCACCGCAAATATATGGGCATCGTGGCAGTGGTCGTGTCTTCCGTCGTTTGCATTTCCCTTTTTTTGTTTGCCCGGTGGTGGGTTGAGAAGCGAAAATACACAGGTCTCTCAAAAGGAACAACCTCTGAAGGCAGAGTGATCGAGCCCAGTGTGTGGGTGAAATCGAGCGCCTATGTATACATGATGTTCATCGCCTTTATCGTCCTGCTCATTCCGATCGTGTTGGGCTTGGCCGCTTTTTCGAGAAGATGGACTTTTGAGATATTTCCATCGTATTGGACGCTGGAAAATTTCAGGCTAATTTTGCTGGAAAGCCCGGGTCTGATTAAAAACTCCTTCCTTTTCAGCGGAATCGCCTTGATTTTCGGAATCGCTTTCGGGCTTCCGGTCGCCTATCTTATCGTCCGTACGCGTGTGCCGGGAAAAGACGCGCTCGACTTCGTCATCACTTTAATGCTGGCGTTCCCGGGTATCGCGATCGGTGTGAGTTATCTTCTGGCCTTCTGGAAAGGCATCCCCCTCGCCCAGTATTGGATCATTATGCCCCTGGCCCTGTTTGCAAGGCGGCTCCCGTATTTTTTGCGGATGGCGCATTCCTCTTACTTGCAGTTGGACCCTTCCCTCGAGGAAGCCTCCGAGGTCGCGGGTGCCGGTAAGATCAAAACTTTTTTTCTGATTTCATTGCCGTTACTGCTCAAAGGGGTGCTCGTCGGCGTGGTCATGTTTTTCATCATGGCGTTTCAGGAGATTTCCACGGCGGTATTCCTCTATAAAGGAGGGTGGGAAACCTTGCCCATCGGCATCTATTTGAACTGGCATCGCGGTATGGAATTTGGAATTGCCGCCGCCATGGCGTTTCTGATGATTGTGATCACCTTTATTCTTCTGCTGATCATATCAAAAGTCGGCGGGGGTGTTCTCAAAGCCGCCTGGGGTGCCGCCGAGAAGTAATGGTTTAGAGGTTCATGGTTGAGAAAACCCTTGTATGAACGTTGAACGGGGAACCTTGAACCGAGAAGGAGAAAGACTGAATGGCATTCATAGAGATCCAACACCTGTTAAAACGCTTTAAGGACGTCGTGGCAGTGAATCGCATACAACTTGAAGTCAAGCAGGGAGAAATGTTAACGCTGCTGGGGCCCAGCGGCTGCGGCAAAACAACGACTTTGCGCTGCATTGCAGGATTGGAGAAACCGGATGAGGGAGACATCGTTATTGACGGCAAGCCGATGCTTTCGAAAGGATTCGTTCAACCCTCAAAGCGGGGAATCGGCATGGTGTTCCAGAACTACGCCGTATGGCCCCACATGAAGGTGTACAACAATATCGTCTACGGCTTGAAAATTCAGAAGGTGCCCAGGCAGCGTATTCGGGAAAGGGCGCAGCAGGTTCTGGACTTGGTAGGTTTAAACGGCATGGAAGATCGATACCCCTCTCAATTGAGCGGCGGACAGCAGCAACGCGTGGCGCTTGCGCGGGCCCTGGTGGGAAATCCCAAAGTGCTGCTGCTGGACGAACCCTTGAGCAACCTGGATGCCAAGCTCAGAGAAGAGCTGAGGTTTGAAATCAAGAGTCTGGTAAGACGAATGGGGATCACGTCGGTCTACGTCACCCATGACCAGGCGGAGGCCATGGTCATTTCTGATCGAATCGCCGTTATGGATTCTGGAGATGTGGTGCAGGTCGGTACCGCGCAGGAGATATATCAAAAACCGGCCAACAGATTCGTCGCTGATTTCATAGGCACCATGAACTTTATGTCCGGGGAAGTCGTGGAGGTCGACCGGGAAACCCATAAGGTTTACGTGCGCACCCAATTCAGCGAGAAGCTGCTGTGCAACGCGGAAGACACCGCGGCAGCAAAACCAGGTAAAAAAGTGTATGCCTCTATTCGTCCTGAGGATGTGGAAGTATTTAGGGATGCCCCTCAAGCGAAGGAAAACCTGTACAAAGGGAGCATTGTCCACAAGGCGTACCTGGGTAATTTTCTCTACCTCTTCGTGAGCGTCGACGACACGAAGATCAGGGTGCAAGTACCGTATCACTTGCCGCAGGAAGAGGGAGAAGAACTCTACCTGTTTTTGAATCCGCAAAAATGTATGATTTTGTCATGACTTGAGCCCAAACTGATCGGTTCCACGTTCAAAGTTCAGGGTTCAAAGGTTATAACCGCTTGAATCTCTTGACAGCAGATAGCTTGACGTTTTTCGACCCGGAATCCCGATTTCATCGGGAAACCCTGAACCGCTCAACCTGGGTTAAAATCGGGGTTACCGCTTCTCCCCGTTGGATACCGCCCTCGAAAAAGCCCTGCAAGACCTATCCGGCCGGAGCTTTTATTACCCCTTGATCCCCGAGGTTAAGAAGTTTTTGATAAAGGTTCTCTGGGTTGCCAAGAAAAATGCGATGATCGGCGAACATACAAACAGGGTTGCAGCCATCAGGAGACTCCAATCAGATCCGCTCTCCTGCTGGACAAACATGCCGAGGCCGATCGTCAGCGTCCTGACTCTGTCAACGTCGGTGATGATGAGGGGCCAAAAGTAGTCGTTCCAGTGGGTGGCGATACTGATCATTGAAAAGGTCACGATCGTGGGACGGGAAAGCGGGATAATCACATGCCATATGAATCGAATGTGGCCGGCGCCGTCCATGAGGGCTGCATCCTCCAAAGACGCAGGTATTTGCTTGAAGGTTTGACGGAGCATAAATGTGCCGAAGCCGCTCGCTACGAATGGCAGAATGAGGCCCGTTCGGGTGTTTAACAAGCCAAGTTTCTTCGTGATCAGATAGTTGGGGATGATGATCGATTCGAGCGGGAGCATAATCTGAATCACAAACAATAGAAACAGGACATCCTTGCCGGGAAAATCAAGGCGCGCGAAAGCATAGGCGGCCGGTATGACGAGGAGGAGCTGAATAACCAGGATGCCCACACAGACGATGATGGTATTTCCCATATACAGCCAGAACGGGGCCTGGTCCATAATATCTACAAAGTTGGTCCACATGAATTTTTCGGGGATCAGCGAGAGGCTCTGGGTAAAGACTTCCGAAGGGCTTTTCAGGGCCGTGGAAATGAGCCACACAAACGGCAAGATCATGAGAATGGCGCCGATTTGAAGCATAAATATCTTGAGAACCACTTCGTATTTTTTCTCTTCCATGCACCGGCTCCGGAACTAGTCCGCTGAATAGGTAATTCGCTTTCCAAATATCCCAAAAATTATCAGCGTGAGTGTCAAGAGGATCAAAACCAGAATCGTGGTGAGCGAGGTGGCCTTGCCCCAATCAAAAAACTTAAACCCGTTTTCATATATGTAATAGACGATAACATTGGAACTGTTTCCCGGCCCACCCTCCGTCATGAGATGGATCTGGTCGAAGACCCGAAACGTCAGGATTATTGCCGTAACCAAAACAAATAGAGAAGTCGGGCCTACTAAAGGGAAGGTTATCGCGACATGACGCTTCCACCAGCCTGCTCCATCCATATAGGCCGCCTCATAAAGTTCACGACTCACGTTCTGCAGGCCGGACAAATAGATGAGCATGAAGAAGCCGAGGTTTTTCCAAAAGGTCATGATGATCAAGGCCCAGAGCGACGTGTCGGAACTCCCCAGCCATCCAAGCTTCGGAAATCCCAGTTTGGCCAGAAGGACATTCAGAATGCCAAGGTTCGGCGAATAGATATAGACCCAGAGCATCGCTGCAGCAGCCATTGGGATCAAAGTGGGATAAAAGAAGCTGTAAATGTAGTAAACCCGGCCTTTCATCCGTTCATCAATGAGGATGGCGAATACGAGCGCCAAAAACATGGTTGGAAAGATGCTGACCGTCACGAAAATGAACGAATTCTTCATGACCAGCCAAAAAACATCATGATGCCAGAGGTTGACAAAATTTTCCATTCCGACAAACTTTGGCTTGGGAGAAAGGAGGTTCCACCGATTGAAGCTCAGCCATGTGGACCAAAGTATGGGGAGGTAGGTGAATAACAACAAAAAAAAGAGGCCCGGGATCAAAAACAGGTAGGCCTGATACTGCTCCAGTTTTTCGCGCATGGTCCCTTACCGCAATTGGGACCCGGCTCAAAACGCAGGCGGGTCCCAGCGCATCCGAATATATTACTGTCCTTTAATGGCTTCTTCCATCAACTTATGAGCATCGGCAAGCGCTTCCTCCGGGCTCTTTTTCCCTTCAAGCGCCGCATCCAGATTGGTGGTCATGGCGTTCCGTATCAACTGGTAATTGACTGCCATCATCTTTGGATAGGCGTAGTCCAGCTGATCCCTGGCAACGGTCATTTGAGGGAATTTCTCGAGAAAGGCTTTCATGTCGGCCCGATCGTACGCAGCCTTGTTGACGGCTACGTAACCGGATTCGATGCTCCAGTGGCCTGCCATTTCAGGGGTGGTCATAAATTTTGCAAACTTCCAGGCGGCATCCTGATTCTCTTTCGGGATCCTTTTGAAAATGTGGAAGTCTCCGCCGCCGACCGGTGTCCCGTAGTTCTTTCTCTTGGGCTGAAAGGCCGCGCCCCAATTGAACTCGGCGGTTTTTCGGATTTTGGCCATTCCACCGGTCGAGTAATACATCATGGCCGTCACGCCGCCGATGAAGTCATCGGGAGTGATGTTCCATGGACGCAGGACGGGGCATACCTTGAGTTCCTGCATGAGGTTTACCCAAAGCCTCAGGGCCTCCAGGTTCTCGGGGGAGTTAAAGGTTACGGTCAAGCCGTCCTCTTTTATGAGCTGTGAACCGTTCTGCCGGGAAAAAGCTTCAAAAATCCAGTCATTCCATCCCCCGGGAATGATCAATCCGTACTGCTTGGTTTGATTCCCTTCTCTGATGGTCAATATCTTCGCGTATTCCACCAACTCGTCCCAATTATCCGGAGGACGGTTGGGGTCCAAGCCTGCGGCCTTCAGCTTGTCACCGGCGGCTGCAAACATGTCCTTGTTCCAGTAAAGAATCGGGGTGCTTCGCTGAAAGGGAAAGCCATAGATTTTTCCATCTCTCCCATAGGCATTTCCAAGAAAACCCGGGTAGAAGTCTGCCAGGAATTTTTCTCCTCCCTCCTGTTCGATATACTCATCCAGGGGAATAAGGGAGTCCATTGCCAAGAGGGAGAACAACTCCGAGATTTCAACCACTGCAATATCCGGAGGGTTACCTCCCAACACGGCGGTCTGAACTTTCTGCATGGTCTGGTTGTAATTTCCCGCATAGACAGGCTCCACGTCTATGTCGGGATTTTCCTTCTCGAATTCAGCGACCATGCCGTTGATTACTTTAACAAGCGGTCCCGCCACACCTACGGGATAGAAGAACTTGAGATTCACTTTCGCCGAGGCGGTGGACGCAAGGGAAAAGAAAATCAACAGTGCCATGGCCATCATTACATTCCGTTTCATGGTGATTCCTCCTTTTATGAAGATTAACTGCAGACGGACATGCCGAAGTTGGAAACCCAATCACCTCCTTTCCTCGCTGAAATGTATCGCAATGGTTCATCTTTGATGCGTCCCGGACCAAAGCGCGAAATCCAAGCTTGAACCGCGCGGTTTTTTGAGATTGATCTCACGACATCCTTAACGAAAGGTTCGGGGCTTCCATGGAGAAAAGGTGCATTTTGTCCATATCGGCGACCAGCTCAATCTCCTCACCCACCGTTGCTTGGGTGTGGGAGTCTACTTGCGCCACGATATTCACTTTTCCCAGAACGATTCGGAGAATAACAAAAGATCCCACCGGTTCAATCAAATCGACCCTGGCTTTAATGACGTTTCGAGGGTCGTACTCTTTGATAAACGCTCTATCATAAATGTGCTCGGGCCGAAGACCAAAATAGCATTTCTTGCCCTTATGCTGAAGATATTCCTTCCTTTTTGATTCAGGAACGGGAAGCCGGAACATTTCGCAATCCACATAGAGAGAACCGTTCTTGCCGACGAGCGTTGCCTCCACGAAATTCATGGCGGGGCTGCCGATAAAACCGGCAACGAACATGTTTTCAGGAAAATCATACACCTCGATGGGTTTCCCTTCCTGCATGGTTCGGCCCTCATTCATGATGACGATTTTGCTTCCCATGGTCATGGCTTCGATTTGATCATGGGTCACATAAATGATGGTCGTTTGGATACGTTGATAGAGTTTCAGGATTTCACTGCGCATTTGAACCCTAAGCTTTGCATCGAGGTTGCTCAGCGGCTCGTCGAATAAAAAAACGGCCGGCTTTCGAACGATAGCGCGACCCACAGCCACACGCTGCCGTTGACCGCCGGACAGCTCTCTGGGCTTTCTCTTTAGAAGCTCTGAGATTTCCAAAATCTCAGCGGCCTCCTGTACGCGTTGGTCGATTTCGGACTTTGGAAATTTTCGCAGCTGAAGCCCGAAAGCCATGTTTTTATATACCGTCATGTGGGGGTACAGGGCGTAATTTTGAAAAACCATGGCAATGTCGCGGTCTTTTGGATGAACCCTATTCACGACTTGACCGTCGATTTCAATGGTACCATCGGTAATCTTTTCAAGGCCGGCCAGCATTCTTAGCGTGGTGGATTTCCCGCAACCCGACGGCCCGACAAGCACCACAAACTCCTTATCCTTTATTTCCAGATCAAAATCCTTGACTGCGTCATGGTCGCCGAATCGTTTCGTCACGTGATGAAATGAAACTGTGGCCATATTACTCGCTCCTGATCGAACATCGATCCAAACTGAGGGGCTTCACCCCGATCGAGGCAACGGGTGAAAGAAAATGAAAAAATAAATTATTGACATCACCCACTTTCAAGAAATCAATTCCGATTTTTACTTGAGCGGCCTCTCCCTGTCAAGGATTCCTCATCCACGCTAAGCGCGTAGGCTTTTGAGTGCTTTTGAGTCATCAGGGGTCCAATTTTGTGTCGGAGGTGAAATTCCGAAAGAGATTGATCGCAGGTTCCCCGGGGATCAATGCCGGAGTAAAATCTCGGCAATCTCAGCGAATCCTTTTCCACCTTCTTTGGCGGCCACATACGCGGGCAATTGCTTCATGCGGTCGGCAAAGTTCAGCACATTTTTCACTCCGACGGAGTGCGGAAAATATTGGAACATGGGCTCATCGTTGGGGGAGTCACCGACAAACAGAAACTGCGCCTTATTCGTATCCAGATTTAAACTCCATCGTTCCTGCACAAAGATTTTGGTCATCTTCAGTTTGTCATAATCACCGAACCA
>JAWOGN010000082.1:0-6911 GCA_046496815.1 Desulfatiglandaceae bacterium | reverse complement strand
ATGGTCTCGCTCATTGCTTTCGAGGGTTGGCGCTACTTTCCGTTTGACTTTCTTTTCATTTTAGCCCGCCTGCAGGCGATTCCCGAAGTGCTGTATGAGGCTGCCGCTGTAGACGGCGCCACTCCGCTTCAAAAATTCTTCTTTATTACACTACCGCAACTCAAACTGGTCCTGGCCACGCTGTTACTGCTCCGGTTTATGTGGACATTCAATAAGTTCGATGACGTTTTTTTGGTCACCCGAGGCACCGGAGGAACACGAGTCCTCACCATTAAGGTGTACGATTTTCTGATTGGTGAGTTGAATGTCGGGCAGGGAGCGGCATTGGCAATGATATTGTTCGCGGTGTTGGGTCTTTTCCTGTACGTTTTTTTCAAGTGGGTGATGCCGCGGGCGGAGGAGGAATAGCATCATGCATCGGGAACAAATTGAGACAGGATTGCTCAGGATTTTTCACGTACTCGGTCTTCTCTTTTTTTTCTTTCTCGTCGCGTTTCCCTTTTACTGGATGATCCTGGCTTCCTTGAAACCGCTCATTCTGCTGACGACAGACCCTCTTAACCTGTGGCCGATTCCCGGGGAGCTTACCCTAAGCGCCTACAAGGAAATCTGGTTTCAGTTTCGCTTCGGCAGATATTTTGCCAACAGTGCGTATGTTTCCGTGTTGACCGTATTGTTGACGGTCACCTTCGCGACATTAGCGGCCTACACGACTGCCAGACTTCGGTTCCGGGGGCGGGCGTTCCTCTCCAGAAGCATCCTTGTCATTTACATGTTTCCTGCCATCGTGATTGCCGTCCCCATTTACGCCTTTTACACCAAGCTCGGCCTGAGGAATGATCTCCACGGATTGCTCCTTGTCTATCTGGCTCAAACGCTTCCAGTGGCCATATACATGCTTCACAGTTATTTCAAAACACTTCCGCCCGACTTGGAGGAAGCGGGACTCATCGATGGCTGTAGCCGGTTGGGAGTAATTTGGCGCATCACGGTGCCTTTGAGTCTGCCGGCCATGGCTTCCGTGGCGCTCTATACGTTTATGATTGCCTGGAATGAGTTCCTGTTCGCATTTCTATTTTTGGACAGCCCTTCGAAGTTCACGCTTTCACGCGGGATCATGCAAATCGCCGACAATATTGACGTATCACAGCAGTTGCTCATGGCGGCGGCAGTGATCGCCACGGTGCCGATTATCGTCTTTTTTTTGATCCTTGAGCGGTATCTGGTGAGAGGGCTGACTGCCGGGGGGGTCAAGGGTTAGCGGAGCGGGGATCCAGAATCCCGTATTCTCTGGCCGAAGCTTCCTTGTATTTGGCTTTCCTTGATGGGCAGTTTTTTCTTGAACACAGTTGACAGCTGTAGAATGGAACTTCCGTGGGGAAGTAAATTCCCGATAGTGACTTCCTCGGAAGCATGAGAAAGGTATCGGTGAGACGAACACCGATTGCGCCATCGACATCCTCTAAGATGGAAAAAAGCGGCCCTTGCTCCTCCAAACCCCAGTCCTTTAAAGAACCCGGACTCATGAGAGACATGCCATCCAGGGCAAATTTGGATTTCAATTGATTTTTCAGGTATCTTCGGGCCGCTGTCAGGTAGACATTTGCAATCGTATCGAAATAGTACTGTTCGAGCACATCCGTACATTCGTTAATCCGATCCTCTATCTCATTGCCGAGGGTGACCACATAGGGAAAAACCCGCTCAACATCTTCCAGGTTCCTGCGAAGGACCCGGCTCTTTAACCGCCTGCCTTCAATTACAACGCCCTCCTCGAACTTGGACTCGATATAGCAAACCTTGTAGACCGCTCTGGCCTTGATAAGCGATTGCGCCGCTTCTGCGAGGCGTTGAACGGAAGGCCATTCACTTCTTCCTTCCATGCGAAGTTTTTTCTTGATGTTCTCAGCGTCGAGATCCACAGGGATATCCTGCAAAATCTCTGTGCTCACAATATTTTTCATTGAAGAAAATCCCCTTCTTTCACGCTGTGTCATTCCACGCGCTGTTACTGCGATTGTACCCTCCCCCACAGGGCTCCAGGTTCATATCCTTATTCACGACCTCAGCAGCAGCGATTGTCTCGATCGTTTAAACCGGGGCGATTGCTATATGTCTGCTTTCACCCTTTGAATTTGGGGCCATATCACTTCTTAACGCAGCGCCATTGAACCCGTGACCGGTTTTTCTAGGTTAGGATGCGTACGCGTCGTCGGAACTTGGACTCACATGCTTGATCCGTCTCCGGTTAAGGGCATAATAAGAAACAGGGACGACAATGAGTGTAAACAAGGTGGATGCAAAAAGCCCGAAAATCAACGCCCAGGCAAGACCGGAAAAGACGGGATCCAATGTAATGGGCCATGCACCGAGGGCTGTTGTTGCAGCGGTCAGTACGATGGGGCGGAAGCGAATGGCGCCACTTTGCAAAATTGCCTGCCTCAACGGAACTTTTTCCCGAAGTGCGTCCTGAATAAATTCTATCAGTACGAGTGAGTTTCGAATCACAATTCCACCCAAGGCAATCATGCCGATCATGCCCGTAGCCGTAAAAAACAGCGGATTTTCAAACCCACCGACCGGATGCCGAAAAAGAACATTGAAAAGCCAGAACCCTGGCATGATGCCGATCAGTGTTAACGGTATGGCAACCATGATCAACAGCGGCATGAGAAACGAATTCATTTGGACCACCAGCAGGATGTAGATGCCCAAGAGGGCGGCGAGATACGCAATTCCCAGGTCACGAAACACCCGCAGTGTAATTTTCCATTCCCCTTCCCCGGCAAATTCAACCCGGATGCCTGAAGGTGGGGGGGGCTTTTTTAAAGCGCTTTGTATGTCGAGAACCGCCTCTGCCGGCGCCCGACCTGCCATTTCCCCGAACACATACACAACTCTTTCCAGGTTCTTGTGGTAAATGGGTTGGTCTTCGGGCACAGGTTTAAAGGCCCCGATTTCCGCCAAGGGGACCATTTTTCCAGAGCTGGTTTCGATCGGGATCTGTGAAAGGGTCATGACGCCTGTGCGCTGCTTTCTGGGTAGAATGAGGTTTACGGTGAGCGGCCGGCGTTCTCCCACGGCATGAATGGTGGCGGCCTCAATTCCGTTGAGCGCCATTTTCAAGGACTGTGTCAACATGTGCGTGGAAACCCCGTGCAAGGCTGCTTTCTCTTTGTCCAAAACAAAATCCAGTCTTTCACGGGGAGTCTCAACGGTATTATCAATGTCCACAACGAAAGGCTCCTGATGCATGATCCCCTGGATGAACTTCGCACCTTCAATGAGTTGCGGGTAGGATTTGTCCGGAGTCCCATAGATTTCGGCAACCAGCGTCGACACAACCGGCGGCCCCGGTGGAACTTCGACAATTTTAATCATCGCGCCGTGATCGGTTGCCATGTTTTCCAGGTCGTTGCGGAGTCTGAGCACAATTTCATGGCTCTGGTCTTGACGTCGCGTTTTGTCGGCGAGGTTGACGCGAATATCGGCCACATGGCCTCCTCGGCGAAGGTAGTACTGCCGAACCATCCCATTGAAGTCCATGGGGGAGGAGATCCCGGTGTGGGAAACAAAATTCGTCACTTCAGGCACCTGTCTCAGATAGTTTTCGAAACTCCGAACAATCCTGTCGGTAGCCTCTAAAGGGGTACCTTCGGGCATGTCAAGCACGATTTGAAATTCGTTCTTGTTGTCAAATGGAAGCATTTTGAGGGGAACGTAACGAAACAGCGCCAGTGCAGCGGATCCGCCGAGCAAGAGAACAACACTTAGAAAGAGCAGACCTCGTTTTCCTTTTGACTCCAAAAAAGGACCGACAACAAAACGGTATCCCCTCTTAACCCATGCAGGTGTAGTGTCCCGAACCCGGCCGCCTGCGCTGCCTTCTGTTTCGGAATGAAGGTGTTTTAACAGCAGATGACTCAGCCAGGGAACAATGGTAAGCGCGCACACTGTGGAGAAGACAACGGTCAGCGGCACATTTGCAGCCATCGGGGCCATGTACGGCCCCATCATCCCGGTGATAAAGAACATGGGCGTGAAAGAAACGATGATCGCCAAGGTAGACATGATCACCGGCGGCAGGACTTCTGAAACGGCAAATAACGTGGCGGACATGGGGTTCCGTTTCCCCATGACGATGTGACGCTGGATGTTGTCAACATTGGTGATGGGATCGTCCACCACAAGTCCGAGAGAAAGAATGAGGGCGAAAAGGGTCACGCGGTTGATGGTGTAACCAAACAGGTAATTCACAAAAAGCGCAAGGGAAAAACTGATGGGGACGGCCGTGGCCACCACAAGCGCTTCCCGCCACCCCAATGTCAACGCCAAAAGCCCCACTACCGTGAGGATGGCAAAAGAGAGAGAACTCAGAAGGTCGTGCACTTTTTGTTGGGCTGTCCGGCCATAGTTGCGGGTCACTTCAACCTGCACACCGGCAGGGATTACGCGGTGTTTCAGTCCTTCCAGCCTTTCCAGGATATTATTCGCCACCCGAACGGCATTGGTTCCCTTCTTTTTGGCCAGCGCAAGCGTAACAGCGGGGAAGGTATGAAGCCCGGGTTTCGAATCCTTTTCTTGAAGATAAAAATTGGAAAAGCCGATTCTGGAATAGTTGGTCGCCTCTTCCGGACCATCCAGAACCGTGGCAATGTCGCGGACATAAACCGGGCGTCCTTGATGGACGCCCACCACCAGGGTTTCTACATCCTTGGCTGAGCCCAAAAAAGAGTCACTCGTAATGGATTTCTCCCGGTTCGCACGGATGAAAGCTCCGGCGGACACAGCGACATCGGTGCTCTGGAGGGCACGCTGAACTTCAAGCATCGACACGCCGTATCCGGACATAAGCTGTGGGCTGAGTTCGACGCGGACTTCCCGTTTTCGACCTCCGACAATGCGTGTCCGGGATATGTCTTCCACCTCGGAAAGACGGGAAAGCACTTCTTCTCCGATCCGATACATTTCGTGATCGTTGAGGTGTGCGGAATACAGGGTTAAGTTGACAATCGGCACATCATCGATTTCCACCGGCTTCACCACCCAACCCCGAACCAGCGGTGGAGCCTGGTCGATATTCATCGTGATTTTGTTGTGCAGCTTGACCAGCGATCGCTCCCGGTCCTCTCCGACAAAAAAACGTACCGTGACGATAGCCATCTCCCGACGAGACACGGAATAGACGTATTCCACCCCGTCGATTTGCCAGAGAAGTCGTTCAAGCGGGGTGGCGACGAGCTTTTCCACTTCCTCGGCACTCGCTCCGGGTGCCTGCACATATACATCCGCCAAGGGGACTACAATTTGGGGTTCTTCTTCCCGAGGGGTAAGGCGCATGGCTGCAAAGCCCATGGCGAAGGAAAACACGATGAAGAGGATGGAAAGCTTCGAAGTGAGGAATTGATTGACTATGCGGGCGATCAATCCGCTGGGGATGCCGTCGGGTTCAGCCATCGCGCATATCCCCCAGGCCGAGCAATTCGTCGCCGCTGAGGCCGGAAAGTATTTCGACCTTATCCCCTTCTAAGTCCTGACCGGTTTTCACGTAAATAGATTGCCATGTTCCGTCTGTCTTTATCATGACCACGTCCAATTGACCGATATGCCTCACTGCTTCCTTGGGAACAACCACGGCATTTCGGTCCTGAACGGGCACGAGAAGCCTTCCGAACATGCCGGGGAAAAGCCCCTGTTCTCGAGGCAAGGCAACTTTGACCAAAAACGTTCGTGTCATGGGATCGGCTGCGGGGACCACTTCTTCAACCGTTCCATCGAATACGCGATTCAGCGCGTCCACAGCGATTTTGAGCGACTTCCCGGGCGATATGCGATAAATCAGGCCTTCACGAACCAGGGCCTCCAGTCGAAGTGCGCCCCTCGTCTGGAGGACCAGAAGGGTTTTCCCCGGCCAGGCCAAATCACCGGGTTCGGCCGGTCTTTTTGCGACCTCCCCATCCTGCGAGGCGACAATTCCGGTGTAGCCCATGGTAATTTTTGCTTCCTCCACCGCCTGCGCTGCCTGTTTGATGCCGGATTTGCTTTCTATCAAGGCATCCTGAGTCTGTTTGACTCTGGCTTTTGCCTGAAGGTAGGCGGACTCCGCCTCCTCCAGATCCTGTGATGTGGCCGCTTCCGACTGATAATAGACTTTGGTGCGCTTGAATGCCGAAGCGGCTTGGGCGTAAGCCGCCTCAGCGGCCATCACAGCTTGCCTCGCTTGTTGCGCTCGCGCTTCGGCGGAAAGGAGCCCTTGTCTCGCTTGGTCCAGACGGGCCTGGAGCTCCCTGCTATCCAGCAGAACCAGCAGGTCACCCCGGGTGACTTTGTCCCCCGGGCGAACAAGAACCTCCAGGATCCTTCCGGTTAACTGTGCCTCGATACTGATTTCCGTTTCCGGACGCACGGTACCGACGGCTTCATAAAATTCCTGAATGGTTTCGACGGCTGCTTTTGCAGTCCTTTCAGGTCGAAAGGCATTTTTTGGTGTCCCGCTGACCTTTTCGGAAGAGATTTTGTTGGAGGTGAAAAGCCCGGTCATAAAAAGCATGAGCACGATCAGGCCGATCGCGCCCCCAATAACCAGGCATACACGCAGGGTTTTCTTGGATCTCTCATTCATTGCCAATGGATGTCCCCCCGGCATATTTCCCCCAGTAGCCCAGCGCACGCCCAACGGCGGCCCGTGTCTTTTCTCGATCATAGAAGGCCGCCGTGGAGCGAATTCGCGCCCTATTTAACGCCAGTTCAGTTTCCAAATACCGGGTAATGGTTGCGGACCCGCCTTCATACTGCTTTTTCACCAACCTCAAAGATTCATCTGCCTGGGCCGCACTGGCTTCGGTGACTGCGAGTCTGGCTTTCGCCTCTTCCAGCTTCAAATAGGAAGTTTTGAGATCGAGCTGAATGGC
>JAWOGN010000034.1:0-14352 GCA_046496815.1 Desulfatiglandaceae bacterium | reverse complement strand
TCCTCTTCCTTGATCGTGGTCAACACAGTCAATGCCGAAAAGAGAAGCGAAGGAAGGAGCATCCATACGATTCCCCATGCGATGGGCAAACCCAGGTACATGAGAATCAAACTCAAATACATGGGGTGGCGCATTTTAGAAAACACTCCGGTTGTGACGAGTCCCTCGATTTGCTGCGAATGTTCGTGGGCATGTTTGTGACCCCTATGACAATAGGCGTGAAAGATCCAACCCCCAAGGAGAATTGCCCCACCAATAAAGTTTGAGTATGGGGACAAAGGCATCCTGACCCATGAGAATATCTCGCCCAAGATCCCAATGACGATTATAATAGGCCATTCAATCACCATTCGGAGAGTTGGCTTCGCAAGCAGATATCGGGTTAGAAGCGTCTGTCCTTTCATATGCATCTCCTCTCTGTTAAGGCGAGCTACTGCCAGGCCCCTAACGCTCGGCATAAGGCGCGGCGGCTTTTTGCCGTCGCCATTACTGCCTTGTTGTGTGATCTCTATTCACTCCCCCCGAAGCCCTCCGACAGCTATCATAATATCGCCAATGCCTGTGGTTATAGATGCGACTACACCAACTTTTGTTGTGTCGGGAGCAAGCGGAACAGGCCGACTTCCAGCAAGTAAATCCACATCAACACCCGTAAGAAAAGCCCCTCGGCATATTCCGCCCACCAGCCCCGGTCGGCTACCTGCTTTTACTCCTTGTTCAACAAATTGCTCATATTTTTCAATGCCCCTTTTCCGCATCTTTCCGAAATAGGAAAGAATCGCATCTGCATCCTGCCAAGGGCGCTTTATGATTCCCATCATGACGGAATGACCACACCATTCATATCTCTTCAGCGTTTTAATATCCTTTACGACCCCGGCGTAAATACTCAGGGCCTCTTTATCACAAAGATCTTTCAACCGGCCAAGAAAGTCTTCGCAATCTTTTTTCCCGCCGAATATCTTTAATCCGTCAATCCCACGGCCATGACATGATGCAATGCCCCGGGCGTATCAAGTCTTGGTTGTCCGGGCATGGAGAGTCGTTCTTCCATATCTGCCCATTTCACAAGTTGTTTTGGAACCAATGTCCCCTTTCAGGGGGTTTTTCTTACCATTTTCTAACCGTTCCTTAACGAAACAAGAATAAAGTACAGATGAGATAAGTATGTCTCTTTTTCATTGCCTCTGAGTTAACTCTCTCCCGGTCCCTGGCTCAGAGGCTTTGTTTTTATCAAGGAAGCATTGCTTCCAAAAAGAAGCTTTACCATTGCCTGCTGAGTTGGTGTATAAGTAAAAAGTCCCACAGAGATCACAGTCAGCCTCTCTTTCCGAAAGATACCCTTCATCCTTAGGCTTCAGATGAGTGGCTGTGGTTTCTAAGGTGCTTTACTGCGCCTCTGGGTCTTGTTTTATTTGGTAGGATAAGGCTCAAAAGCTCTTTTTACCCTTTCTTAACCGTTCTCTAGTGAAAGATTAACGAATCCTGGGGAACATCACTTTCAACTCTCTCAGAGATCACAGCCTTCTCTTCTTTACAAAATTCAACCCTGAGTCTCAGATGAGCGGCTGTAGTTTCTGAGGTTCATTATGCCCTCGGGTCAGTTATGAAAGGGGCTTTTACGTTTCTCAGGTGAAAGAGGGGGATTATGACTGAGAAGATTATCCAATTTACGGGCTACAAGGGTCAGCTGGATGAATCAAGGGAACCATCTCCCCATCATGATTTTAATGGGACGGTTGTCGTGACTGACATCCAAATCCCTTTTTGGTCTATGGTCGGGCTTTTGTTTAAGTTCTGCTTGGCTGCAATACCTGCTTTCATCCTACTTGTCAGTTTCGGGGTATTTTCATTTCTTTTATGGGATGTGCTGGGCATACTCCGGAAGCTCATAGCGGGACTTTAGTCGCTTAGCCCGGCGCCCAAACTCCAGGTTTTTGCAAAAGGAATCGTTCAAAAATACCTTTCCGTCATGGGCGTGCCCGAATCCTCGCGTGTTTGTAACAGTGTTCTAACGCCGTTTCATATGATTCGCTGATGGGAGACGTGGGAAAGTGAAAAATAGTGGAAGGTCATTTGATCTGTGGGCTTTAGTCGTGAGAATTCTTATCCTTACCTGTCTCATACAGGTCGGGCTGGTGGGATCCTGTTGCGGCGAAGACGCGTTTTCATTTTGTGAAGAAAGGGAGGAGAAGATCCTGATCACGGATGAATTGCGACCGGACGGCGAAAAGGCTGTTCGAGCCGTCTTTCGTGTAAAGGCGGATCCCGATTTGGTGTACCAAACCCTGCGGGATGTGGAGCGATTTCCCGAATTTATGCCCAATTCGGAGCGTGTGGAGATCCTGGAACAGCGAGACGGCTTCCAGATCGTCAAGTTTTCCGGCAGCAGAGGGGTGTTCAAGGCTGACATTGTCATGGAAAGGCTTCTGGATAATGCGAGAAGGCGCATTGATTGGCACCTTGTGGAGGGCCCGCCCAGGGCGTTGTCGGGCTATTGGCAGGTGGAAAGGGAAAATGAAAAGAAAGGGGCTCTCATAACCTATTACAATTACCTCGACGCCGGGCGATTGATCCCTGACTTTCTCGTTCGAATTTTCCTGCGTGATGACATTCGGGCAATGGCTGCAACTATCCGGAAACGGGTGGAAGGCGGTGGTATCTACCAATCGGAGGAATAGTTTGAAAGAAAAGCAGCGAAAAACTGAGTATGGAAAAACTAATGTCTGACAAAATCATTCAATTCCCTGTCAAAAAAAGGAAGACGGCGATCGAGCAATTCTTCCGAGGTCTTAGGAAAATTCGGGAATCCGTGGAGGACGAGAAAATGCGAAGAAAACGCATTCAAATTACTTGTCCCCACTGTGGGAAAACCCTTCAATTCAAAGACATCTGCTAACGCTTCTCCTTAGCTAAATCAAGTTGAGATATCAGATTGTGAAGGAATTCATTGAGACCATAATGAAGGCCATTGTTGACAAACCTGAAGAGCTAACTGTCTTCGAGATTGCCGGGGATAGAAGAATTGTATATGAATTCAAGGTTGCGAAAGAGGACATGGGCAAAGTGATAGGCAAAAAAGTAATGTCGTGCGCGCTATCCGCGCATTACTAAAAATGACCTTGCTCAGAAAAATCGAAAAAAGGTGACCTTGGAGGTTTTAGAAACATAAGATGCACAAGAAGTTATTCCGAATACTGATTTCCAATACTTCCGTATCACATCCCCCTTTTGAAGTAGTCTTGAAAATCATACCTCCTACCGATTTCGCTTTGGGCGACTTATTTGCATAATTTTTTATTTTATATCCGATTACTGGCAAATGGGAAAAGAAAAGTGGGAGAATCTGGCATATCTTCAAATATCAACTGCCTTAAATGCCATTCCAACGCTTTTTATCGATACGGATAAGCGCACACCGGCAAAGACAGGTTTTTATGCCTAATTTGCGGCAGGCAATTCACTCCAGGGTAAAAACGGCACGAACCTCAAAGTAGGCCTTTTTGCCCTGCTTGTGGAAATCCCATGCGGTCTATATGACAGAGCATTGGACAACGCGATTCAGATGCTCCTGCTATCCAGAGTATACGACCTATCTGAAGCTTGATAATAATCGCAGGAGTGAAAAGCAGAGTTGAGTGAAGGTAGCCAACGGAATGTGTTTTCGGAAAAATTCCAAATATTAACTATTACAGGTCCCTGAAGGGCTGCGGCGCTGCATATACAATGTTATCACCACGGGTACAGAAGGTAAGGCAGGGCTGAAGGCCCCTGCCTTCACATCTTAAAATCGGTAATGATTAATTTTTCTTAAACTTCTTTCTCAATCCTGTAAGTCCCAAAAGGCCTGAACCAAAAAGCCAGACTACGCCGGGAATGGGGACAGCATCAATAATCACGTTATCGATCCCAGACTCCAACCAATTAGTGCCAGCCCAATTTGAAGTATCCATTGAAAATCAACTGTATCCGGACTCGCTACGGCCGTCATGCCGGACCTGATCCGGCATCCAGGAACCTAACGATCTGAAAAGACTGGATTCCGGGTCAGGCCCGGAATGACAAGTCGCTCCGCGACAACATAAATTTTTTTTCGCCTAAAGGCGAGGGGTTTCAACCATCCCCGAAACAGACAAAAAAAGCCAATGGAATCATTTTATTAACCTGATATCATTGGTTTTTGATCATGCTGTTATCCGACTGAAAATCCTTGTTTGGCCGGAAACGGGGATGATGAAAGCCCACCAGCGCCACTACCGATAACTTTTGCCTGATAGTCAGCGATACTTTCCTTCTTTCCTGAATCAATCACGTTGTGAGCTGTAAAGCACTTGATGGATTTGGACAAAGAGAATCAATCCTATGAATTGTGCGCTCATCTTCCCAACAGAACCTCGGTCTGTCAGAAGTAACGTTCAGGCATTTTCAAAGGATATTTCATGAGTCACTTCCAAGATGGAGGTTAGAGGTGAAAGGAAGGATGGTAATTCTATGAAAGGCCTCAAAAACGATGAAGCCGAGAGAAATCGGTTCAAATTAGGGGTGAAAGAGTCTGATGGCCCCACACCTCAAGCCTTGAATATCTGCCATTATTTGAAATAGTGCGTGATATCGCACTTTTTGTGCACTCTAAGGTAAATTGCAGTTATCACCACGTGGAAAAAAAGGCAGGACCAAATGACCCTGCCATATACCTCTACATTTTGAATCGCATTTCTTTGGCTGCATAGAATCATGGTTTATACACTCTGATTGTGGAACCATCACTGTCTTCATCAGGATCCCAATTGTCTGCCGCCACATATGTCAGGGCATCATGAGATATGTTGCCGACCGTAAAGACTGCTTCATCAATTTTTTTGTGGATTTGACGACTCGCAATTAAACACTGACCCAATTCGTCAGTTGTGCATGAGCGTTCTCCTTCTGTTCCTCCACTCCAAATACCGCTCACAATTGCACCTTTCACAGGGTTCTCATTTGTGTCGTTGACTGTAAGAGTCACTTCCGCTTTCCAATGATTCCTTAAGTTTACACTTTTGCCGTCTAAATCTCCCACGTGCATGGTATACGTCGGTTCAATGGTAGTGGTGGTTTGACTCGGTTCAATAACATCGACGTTCTGCCAGGCTATATGAGTGGCTCCATCGTCGTCAGTGACAGTAAGAGAGGCATTATAGGTGCCCGCCGCTTGGTAGGTATGAGTAATGGTTTCACCACTGCCGCTTACGCTATCTCCAAAGTCCCATGAGTAGTGTTCCACGAAGCCATCGCTGTCATAAGATTGAGAGGCATCAAACGTGCAAATCAGTCCATCACAAACACAGGAAAAGATGGCTACCGGGTTTTCATTTACTGAAGTTATCGTAATACTCACTGTAGCCACATTGCTATCCGCCAAGCCGTCATTGGCCTTGAAAGTAAAAGTGTCCTCTCCGATATAATCGGAATGGGGGGTGTAGGTCAAACTCGGTGCTGTACCATTGAGTAAGCCATTTGTCGGGTCTGTGACAATGCTGTAGGTTAAGGAATCACCATCCGGATCCACCGCGGTCAGGGTCACCGACATTGTTGTGTTCTTCGCAGTCGTCACCGCCTGGTCGTCCGCGACAGGGGACAAGTTTTCCCCATAATCGACCACGCTGGTCACCACTACATCATCAATAAAAATTTGGGTGATTTCGTCACCGTATGTCTTCTTATTGTTGTAGCCGCCGATAATGAGCGTGTGATCTCCATCGGATAGGGTTCCGGGGTTGATTTGAAAGAGGCGCCAACCCGTTGTTTGTGGATCCCCACCGTTGCCGTCTCCGGCAATTTCATCCACAAAGTCGTTGGATGCCTGGCCATAGAGAACCCCGTCAATGCTCACCAAAACTTGACTAAATTCATCGCTTTCGTAGTCAGAGGATTGAGTCAGATTGTAATGAAAAGAAAGGATGACCTCCGTCTGATTGTTTAGAGTGAAAACTTTTTCCCACCCACCCGACATGTCCAGGATGTCCTCATTATCAATGCCACCCAGGGTCACCTGCAGCCCTCCCCCGACAAAGCCGCCTGAAGCTGACCAGGCACCGTTTGCATATTTGGGTCTGTAAGTGCCAAGAAAAACATCGTCCAGATAAAGAAAACCTTCCTCATCAAGATCAAAATCAGCTTCCAAGATGGTTGTTTCCTCATCCACAATTACGAGCGGAGTAGAATCTGGATTAGAAGGATCAGAACCTTCAATCATCTCCACGCCATCCGAGTAGCCATCCCCGTCAGAATCTGAATCCAGAAGATTGATTGACCCATCATTATCAAAATCCATACCCCAATCTGATCCCCAGAAAGCAACCTCGTCTCCGTCATTTATGCCATCCCCGTCGGTGTCTGGATTGTTTGGGTCGGTATTGTAAATGGATGTTTCATCATTGTCTGTCAGACCATCCTGGTCAGTGTCCGATTCGGGAATATATTTAGACAGCTCAACTGAGAAATCGCTGTGCGCGAGTTGGGTATTGTACGCAGTTAAAGCAAAATAATAGGTGTTTCCCTCCTCAAGGCCGGAAAGTGCATAGGTGGTCTGATTTCCCACATCCTCATTTGATGTGTATATTCCACTTGAAGTTCCGTAATGAATCATATAGCCGGCTAAATCTGCCTCGATGTTTTCATCCCATTGAAATGAGACATTGGCGGCTGCGGCAAGTTGCGGATTAAAAAAAACGGAAAAAAATGTCATTTGCATAAAACATAATAGGTAAAACAAAAGAGAAAACGGCCGATTGTATGCTTCTGGTATATACGGAGAGTTCATGTTAACCTCCAGCTCCAGAAGACTTTTTTGAGTGGCCATGATAGCGAACACAAAAAAGCCCTCCAATTCGGATTAGAGGGCCTGTTGACAATTCATATGCCTGTTGGTAAATTGGCATTGACTTGAGCCGGTCTAGAAGCCCTCAAGTTTTGTCAGGAGCCAAGCATCCTTACCGTCAAGTTCGATGCTTGGCTTTTTTACTGTGATGTTTCGGTATTATCTTACGGTTGAGTAATTCAAAACCTATGCCACGATTAGAGAACGACTGATTGGAACTGTCAGTTTTGTTTTCCTTCAAGCCAAAGAATATAACTTTAGTTCACTTATGCTTTATATCGCTTATCAGCTACACCGCATTGGGCAACCTAATGAGATTCCAGAAAGCGGATTGGCCAGGTGATTTCGAGCTTGCAGGTGCAATTTTTGCACTTGGGTAACGACCTTTTCTCTTGAAATGAAACCCAATTCTCCTTTGCTCAGTTCAACTCGGCCCCAAAATGACATGCCTTTCCGTCATTTTGGCGCTATTTTTCTTTTAATCGACGCCCCTATTGGCCCATCAGCAATCATATCGAGGGCTTCTGCAGCGCCTCCTTGGTCTCATTTGATTTAATCATTCGATTGGTGGGGTTCATAGGCGGAGGGAAAGTCCACAACTTATCGAAAAAAAATTTGAAAAAAGGATTAGGAGTGCGGGGGAAATACTGCAGGAAAGACACTTAAAATAATCAGTGCACTGAACTCAATCGATCCGAGTATTGTTTTGTTTTTCCAAACCATTGAAGATTACTATAAAAAAATAAGGGCAAAATTTTGAGCAATTCGCGTTTGGTGCACACAACTTTATTTTTGAAACCGGTTTGTACTCGGCTTAGGCCTATATCCCTAGCTAAGTAAATGCCGATATTCACACCCTTGCCGGGTACAGGTTCCGATTTCAGATCCTCAAGTTGCAACCACAAGATCCTCTGATCTGATTCTGCTTGATCCAAGAGCGCACTCCAACTATGCTCCATAGAAAAAAATGACTTCCGTAAGTAAAAGATCTTGGCCGCTCGACGTCTTGGCGAGAGAAAAAATCTTCTTAGCGTCGGAACAGTTTGTTTAGGTGTTCTTTTTTGAAGATGTCCGCCAGGGGGACGGTGAATCCCACTTCGGGTTCGTATTTCATGTACGTCGGGATGGGATAACGGACACCCATTCGGTGGGTCTGCTCCAGGCCGTTCACCAGGTCGGCCAGTTTGCCGGCAGGTACGGCCATGACCATTTCGTGGTCCTGGCAAGAGGCCCAGACACGGTCTCCGTTGCCGGGGACCACCACCTTGTATTCCTGGTCATTGTACGCAGCGATTACACCCTCGGAGCAGGAGGCGGCCCGACCCGAAAACCGGCTTTCCAAGGGCTTGCCCGTGCGCTGGGTGGCTCCGTGGATGAGGCGCATCATCTGCGCCGGATTGACGTAGATGAGAACCACGTCGGGTTCGACCTTGGTTCGCTCCAGCGGTGAGTAGGCGACGATGGGCATTCGATCCAGGTTGAGTAGGGGGAAGTCGTCCAGGACGCCTTCGGCCGCCTTCTCATCGACCGCATACTTCATTTGGGTGAGGAAGTGTATAGCCCCTTCTTTGTCCGTGAGCCGTTCCCACCCATAGTTGTGGGCTGCGATGGCACATGCCACGTCCTCCTGTGCAAACGCCATGGTCCACCCGTAACGCCGGGCCATTGCCGAGCCCTGGCAGGGGGCCATCTTCACCTTCAAATCCCGCAGGGGCCGCCTTGCCTTTTTCGGGATCTCCGATTCATCCCCCAGGAATTTGACCGCCACCGGCAGGGTGGCCGGATTCACAAAGCCCCTCAACTTCTCTCCCTGTTTCATCCACTCTTCCATCACATTCCTCCTCCTAAAATGTTCTCAGTTCATATTATCCAGAATTATCTGATAAGCTTAACTTATATGGCCAACTCTTTTCATTCTTATGTTATTGAGGGGGCAATTCAGGAAGCTTTCATATTATTAGATACTTGCATAATGTGTGAATTTACGGTGAGTAATGTTTGAAACAGTATAATTCGATATTCAGGGTGGGTCAAAAGTGAACAATGCTTGTCAATAAGCATCAACGCCCACCTTCTCAGCCTGTCTGGCGTGTGCTTCAGTAGAGATAGCGTGAAGGACTTTTACACCTGCCTCTTTTAAGGCGTCTGTGTAAACATCCGGGCTTCCCACAGAAACGATAGCAACAGATAGCCCCTCCTCCAGGACCACATCAACAAGCCTTTTGGAATGCCGGCGCTCCTTCTCTGTAAATCCCACGGTAATATTCACCGCAAATGGCCTGTCGGTAAGCGACTTTAGTTGCCTTATTCTCTGTCGGATACCTTCAGCCTTAACCTCCACATCTCTGGTCCTGGTCGTCTCTCTTGCATTCGGTCCCAGTGTGCCAAGCCCTCCCGCGTTGGACACCGCCGCCGCCAATTTCACACCGCTGACCCAGTTCATTGGGGCCTGTATTATTGGATATTGAATACCCAAAAGCTCACAAATGCGATTCTTTTCCATCCTACCCCCCATTATCAATCGCCCTTCTCAGGAGACCGATGTGAATTAGGAGAACTCAGCTTAACTTGATCTGTCGCCTCTAACTTTTCTGGATTGAAATCCGGCACCGGGATCTCTCATCTCCTGAAGTTGACTCTGAAATGCTTCGTCTACAGGAAGCAACTCGAGAGGGCTTTTCACTCAATCAATCGAGTATGGCGATTGCCTCCACTTCCATCATGTACTCCGCCATCGCCAAACTATCTACGATCAGCAACGTATTCGGAGGATAGGGCTCCTGTATGAACTCATCTCGGACGTTACGATAGGTTTCGATATAGTCAAAATGGGTCAGGAATGTGGTCATTTTTACAATATTCTCAATTCTCCCCCCAGCCTCATCAAGTATGCTCTTTAGATTGGTAAAGACCTGACGGGCCTGGGTTTCGAAATCTCCTTTGCCAACCAAGTTACCTTCCACATCCTTGGCGACCTGGCCGGCAATGTAAAGGGTATTCCCTGCCTTTGCCGCATGAGAATAGCCCTTGGTCCGATGCACTTTGCTCAGGTTCAAAATCTCATGAGCCATTCGCTGCCTCCTTACACGCATTTAGCGAGAAATGCAGATTGCAAACGTTAAGTTGAGTGGGGCTGAAGTTTTCTAATTCTGAGAATCCTGTTCTTCTATTTCCTCATCCCTTCCAGGATTTGAATTATCTGGGAAATAAAACTCCTATTTGTTGAAATTCCTTCCAATATGCCCGCTTCATCCATGTTCAGAAAGATCTCGTCCATATACCGCTGAATCCATCCTTTGTTCGTTTTTGCCTTTCAAATCAAATCAGTCGGGCAGCTTTTTCAGCTTTCTGGATGGTTATATCAATATCACTGCGTGAATGAGCGGTGGAAATAAACCAAAGCTCAAAGGGTGAAGGATGGAAATAAACCCCTTGTTTAAGCATTGCTATCCAGAACTTTTTGTATTTATCAGGTTTTGAGTATCTCTTCGCTTGTCTATAATTTTCAATTCTATTTTCTGAGAACCAGACCTGAAGCATTGGACCCAGCCCTGTAGCAAAAGCTGGTACTCCCAGATTATCCATCACATCATTTAAACCCCGGACCAAAAGCTCTCCTTTTTGAAATAATGCAGGATAAATGGTACTGGAGTTTTCCTCCAACAGCTGAAGCGTAGCATTTGCAGCAGCCATCGCGACAACATTGCTATTAAACGTCCCTCCCAGTGGAACTTTGCCCTCAGCGGTAAGTTGCATTATATCCTTTTTTCCGCCATAAGCTGCTACGGGAAAGCCAGCCCCAAGAGCTTTCCCAAAGACAGCTAGATCCGGTTTAACATTGAAATATTCCTGTGCCCCTCCCAATCCCAATCTGAATCCAGTAATTATTTCATCAAAAATTAATAGCACCTCACACTGTTCTGTAATCAGGCGAAGTTCATGAAGATAATCGTCCTTTGGCAAAATAACTCCCGTGTTACACATTACAGGTTCTGTAATTACTGCAGCAATCTTTCCTCCAAAATCCTTGAGGGTTTTTGCGAGTATCTTCGGTTGATTCCAAGGGAGTACAATAATGTCATTAGCATATGTCCTCGGAATTCCCGGAGACGATGGTTTTATAGGTTTGACGATCCTGCCGGTATTTTTGTTGAGTTCTGGTGTAGACCCTATATGAATACAATCCGCCCAGCCGTGATAATGCCCTTCGAAACGAACGATCTTAGTTTTTTCTGTATACGCTCTAGCCAGTCGGAGTGCCGCCATGACCGCTTCGGAGCCGCTACTGGTAAAGCGGACCAGTTCAAAACAAGGAATTAACTTGACTAATTTCTTCGCGACTAAATACTCAATTTCATATGGAGCGCCTAAAATAGTGCCTGTCTCAGAGACTTCCTCAAAGACCTTATCAAATATTTCCTTTGGTTTGTGACCGAAAAAAAGAGGTCCCAGAGCCATAAGATAATCTATGTATTCGTGTCCATCTACATCATAAATCCTCGCGCCTTCACCTTTTTTCATATAGAGAGGATACGGATTATAACCGGCTTCTCTGCTTCTAGCGTGGCTTCCCACGCCTCCTGCTAAATATCTATTCGCTTTTCTGTACAGCTTTTTTGATTCACTTGTTTTAAAATTCTTCATATGTGCTGCCTTACCAGAGTTTTTCGACCTTTGGTTTCTTTCCTATTTCAGCGCGATTCTGCACGACGAAGTGAATTCCCTCTTCTTGTCGAAACACCGAGAAAGGAAAAACCTATATCAGATTGGAAACCCTGTTTGCTGCTTCTTCTGATCATCCGGAATTTAATCGCTTCCTCACTTTGCTCCAGGATGGGGTGATGAGAAAACTCTCGTCCATATTCTCTATCATCCGTATAAATCTGTTCAGCGGCGCGGCGAAAGTGAGTGCACTCCCTGGAACGAACGGTCTGGCCGAAACGTCAAACATTCCCAAAACAGCCCTGGGTCGTTCCGCATTCCTTTCAAGATAAGGATACTGCACAATGGAACCGCAGCCGGCACAGAAAGGCGCAAAAACCCCGTTCGGTTCGATCTCATCAAAGTTGGCGAGAGTAAAAAGACCGGATAACACATCAGGCTTGGCAAAAAAGATGACAACCTCGGGATTATCTGAGGCCTCAAGCATATCCCATCTTTTGAATACAATGAATTTGCCGGGTGCCTCAAACGGAGGCATGTGTTTCATTGCCGCTTGCACCATTTCAGGCGTCTTTTTGTAACGCTCCCCTTCAAGTTTTCCCGGAATACCGCAAGAAAGAAAATACTCAAAATCCGGCATGATTTCCTCGGTAAATCCAAGGTAGCGCTTGCCGCCACCACATCCAATAGAATTTACATCGAAACAGAGCGATGCGCCTTTTCGAACCTTGCCGAGCACGCCAATAAAGCACTGATGACCCGAGGGTGGCTTCACCACCTCAACAGGTCCTTTTTGATCAGCATAAAAAAAGGTGATCGGGAGGTCTGATCCATCAAAATATTTTCCCCAACGCTCCATAAATTCACCCTTCAGTTCTAAATCCATCGGATTTCCTCCCATCTTTTGTGTCCCATCAACTTAAAAGCAGAAAAGTGGACTGCTTCTGCTGCACTATGCAAGCCAGTGTGGCCTGTCTTTTCTCCAAACTTCAACGGTTTTGGGGAGCCAATGTTCCAGCTCTTTATTGACATAAAATCTTGGGAACAGAAGGTTTTCATCGGGCGTTATCAGACCTTCCTTCACTGCTGTTTGTGCCACATCAGTATGCGGATAAATCCGGATGCCTATAGTGATTTTCATGGAGTCCAGGTTCAACGAATCAGCAAACGTGAGGCTCTCCTTTACCGTCTTTTTGTCTTCGGCAGGACCTCCCAGCAAAAGAAAACCCATCTGACGAATTCCATGGCCTTTGAGCAAATCAGATATGTGTCGCACCTCTTCTGGTTGAAATCTTTTATTCATTGCACGCAGGATTTTTCCAGAACCACTTTCGCAACCCAAACTTACCTCCTTGCAACCAGCCCTTGACATCTTCTCAACAAGTTCCTTGCCTACCCGGTGAGGATACAAAATACAGCGCCAGGAAACATTGAGTCCGGCTGAGATTAAGCCGTCACAAATTTGCTTTGCATACGATGCGGGTAGATTAAAAATGTTGTCCACAAAAAAGAACCTGTGAAATCCGGCATCCGCATAACGGGAAATTGACTCGACCACCGTATCAGCAGAACGTTTTCTTATGATTCGGCCTTCGATGCTTGCGGTTGAACAGTAGCTGCAGTTCATAGGGCATCCTCTTCGGGTCTGGAAGGGGATCCATAAATCCTCTTGGCCAGCAGCCAGTGAAGAAGACCACAGGTTAAGGTCAGGGCGCGGCAGCGGGTGTTCATTTAGATCTCGTGTGACGCTTGCTGGCTCTGAAAGAGGAGGGTCCGGCAGAAACAGACCAGGGGTGCCGGCAATATCTGATTTCTGACTCAGCCGCTCCAAGAGAGAGACAAACGCGCTTTCTCCTTCTCCTTTTATGCCCATATCGGCTCCCAAGTACTCCAATGCAGCCTTGGGAAAAATACTGTATCCCGGGCCACCTAGCACAATCGGTGCCTCTGAGAGATCGCGGCAATGTTGAACAATCTTTTTCACTGAAACAAGAAAGAACTTCGGGTTTTCCATGCACTGGTCGTCGACGTTTCTCAGCGAAATTCCAATCACCTCAGGTCGCAGGTCCTCGACAGCTTCTCTGAGCACCTGTCTGGAATCTTGCTGGTCCATCAAATTCACAACCTTAATTTCATGACCGGCCTCCTCCGTCGCCGCGGCAACACAGGTCAGACCCAGTGGCAGAACCGGCATGTTGATTTTTTCCGTATTAGCGGAAATTAAGAGCACTCTCATGACTGGCCCATACCAAGAAAAACAAACTCTCACACTTTATTGTTGATTTTATCTTTCAAAACCGTCGGACACTGAAAAGTTGACACTTTCCCGGGTCTAAGCATCAGATCTTCAACCGTCTTAATTTCCACTCTCTGCGAGCTTTCTTCGATTTCACACAGAATTTGCCAAACCCACTGATTAGAATGTCTTCCCCAGACTCAAGCGTCCGCTTGATGATCTCCAGCAGAGATCCGGTCGCTCTTGAACTTCTGATCTCTTCAAGCCGGTTTCTATCAGTAAATCATGCAGTAGGGGACGTACCTCAAAATATCAATTCAAGCCTTATTCAATCCGATATCAGTTGGCTTCCCCTATCGCCCTTCCCCTTCTCACTGCATAAACAATAGCCGATTGCGTCCGGTTCAATATCAGCGCCAACTGACTTTGGGGCACCCCGAGCTTCTCCGTCGGCCAATAACATAAAATGCTTCTTGCCTTTGTCCTTTTGCTATCCCTTATCCCGGCTATAATCTCATCGGGCGTTAGCTGAGTTATCTCCGCGATCCGTTTGATCAATTCGTTCAAATTCTAGACCTTGGCTTTGAGTTGATAC
>JAWOGN010000013.1:0-16982 GCA_046496815.1 Desulfatiglandaceae bacterium | reverse complement strand
CGGCTTCATTGAGATCCTCACGCACCGGATTGCCGGTGATTCGTCCGACCCGGGCCTCCGGGTGAAACATAAGACTGTGATTGTGCCGGATGGTTTCCGCTGCGGCACAGCCGATGACCGCGCCTTTGGCGCCGCCGGTGAAACCAACGAACTGATGGGGATCGATGAGGCCGATCACGATCTTGAATTTGCTCTCGGCAAACGCGGCATTGATCCTGACCGGCGTTTTCCGTGACGTCAGGCCGTAGTCAATCATACGATCATTTCCCGCATCATGCGCCACAACCCGGCACCCCCGCGCAATGCCTTCAGGTACGATGTGAGCCAGGGCATGTTTTTCCATGGGGGGATGGAGACCGCCGCCGATGATAATGGTAATTGCATCGGGCGATAGGTCCGGCAGTGCCTCTATGACCGCTTCCAGAAGCAGCGGCAGTATGGCATGCAATGGTACCGGTCTGGTTTCATCCGGCACGGCAATACCAATCGTTTCAGGGGCGATGTGCTGTAACATTTTCTGAAAAGATTCACACCCAAGGGGGCTGGCCAATCCTTCTTCCAAGCAACGGTCAATCGATGCCGCCGGGGGGTATTCAGCCGGCTTTAGAACGGTCACATTTGCATGGTCGGGAATCTTGATCTGCCTGTGTCCATCTCCGTATTTGAGGTCTATTTCCAAAATCTTTACCGGATTCAAAAGTTGTGACAATACGATGCAACGCAATGTCTATGCCGAAAACAGAAATTAAAATAACAGTTTGATTTAATTACTATTTTATTTTATGTGCTGTTGATATGGGAAGTTTTTCGTGCCCAATTTTAAGCGCAGTGCCGAATATTGGGCTTGATTTATCCGATGAATGCCTGTATAAAATGTCGGCAGACCTACAATACCAAGGCCAAGTGAGATTTTTCGCCATGTCATGGGATACCGCAACCCGCTATAAAATATTACTGGAGATCAACAATGCCGTGGTGAATCAGACGAGCAAGGAATCCTTGTTTAAGGCTCTGGCCGATGAATTGAGTCACCATTTCTACTATGACCGCATGGCTATCAATTTATACGATGAAAAGGACCGGTCACTTTGTTATTTCGCGGCTGCCGACGGCATCGAGCCCGGAGGTATTTTATCCAAGGAGAGCCGACCTCTGGCGCAGGGCGCCATTGCTCGCATGGTGGTGAATTCGCATCAACCGGTCATCATTGATGATTTGAGTCAGTATTCGGATCTCTCTTCCGTGGGAGCCATGGTCGCGGCAGGCTTGAATGCCACCATGGCTTTTCCGTTGGTTGTCCGCAAACGGATTCTGGGATCCATCCATTTCTCATTTAGAAAAACGCCACAGGTAATTTCCGAACTGACCGAAGTCCTAACCGATGTTTCCAAACAGGTGGCCATCGCCGTGGACAATATGATGACCTACACCCGCCTCAAGGAGTTCAATGCCAACCTGCAACTCCAGAATCGGTATCTCAAAACCAGCAGCGACGAATATAATGAGGAGGGTTTTTTCTATGCCTCCCCGGCCATGACGTCCATCATGTCTCTGGTGGAACGGTCGGCCGACTCCGATGCTGCCGTGCTGATCACGGGTGAAACCGGTACGGGCAAGGATTACTTGGCGCGTTGCATTCACCGGATGAGTCCCCGTAGGGAGCAACTTTTTGTCAAGGTCAACTGCCCCGCCCTGGTTTCGTCGCTTTTTGAAAGCGAGCTTTTCGGTTACGCCAAAGGTGCCTTCACGGGTGCTGATCAGAATCGCATCGGCAGGTTGGAACTGGCCAATGGCGGAACGATATTTCTGGATGAAATCGCGGAATTGCCCAATGCCCTGCAAGCCAAACTGCTGCATGTGCTTCAGGACAATCAATTTGAGCGCGTGGGTGACCATCGTTCCGTGGACGTCGACTTACGGGTTATCGCTGCCAGTAACAAGGATCTGGAGAGAGAGATCCGAAACGGCGGCTTTCGCCAGGACCTATATTACCGCCTCAATATCGTGCACGTGCATGTGCCGCCCTTGCGAGATCGCGTTGAGGATATCGCACTTTTGGTGGAAAAGCTGACCCAGCTTCAAGCCAGAAGGACAAACCGGCCGGAACCCGTGTATACCAAGGGAGCCATTCAGAAGCTGAGTAATTATGCGTGGCCGGGGAATGTGCGTGAACTGAAGAACTTGGTTAAACGAATGATAATCTTGAACCCCGGAGAAGAAGTAACCGGCAGCGACATTGGAATCTTGCTTGACCGAACCCATAACGGGCCCCGAGAGCAAACAGATGAAGTGTCGAGTCTTGCTGATGTCCAGCGGCGACACATTGTCCAGGCCCTTATCAAATCCCGCGGCACCATCGGTGGCACCAAAGGTGCGGCCCGCCTGTTGGGACTTCCAAGGTCCACCCTCCAGTACCGTATGAAAAATCTCGGTTTGGAGCCTAATGATTATCGACAATAATCCCGCTTTTATCCGGTGAGTGGGGATAAAAAATACGGTAAGCGTTCACAGGTTCAGGGTTTCCCGATGAAATCGGGATTCAGGGTTAAGGACAAAGAAGGGTTTGAGGACCCGAAATCGTCGTTAAAAATCCTCATTTTCCCAAGTAATTGCCGATTTAGTTCCAAATTTTGGATTCGGCCTGACAAAGCTGACGCTTTTCTCATAATTACGTAACCCAAATGCACTCCGTGGACGAGAATTGAACCTTGAACCCCTGAACCTTTGAACCCGTGAACGGTTACAATAAATTTATCTCAATTCGATATGCGTGAGAACCGAACGCCTTCCCAAAAGGGGCCGCGAGATCATAGAGAGGGCATTGTGCGATGATAACCGCATTTACGGTGTATTGCTTTAAGAAAGCAGGTTACAAAGCATACAGGCTAATCTAAGAATTTGGCGATTTTTAATCCTTTCAGATACACACTGGACCACTTACTCACCCTGACCCAGCCGGCTCTGCGTTCCCCTTTCAATCTTCTCTCTTTACTGCCTCTTCGCTCCGGTCCTCGATAAGTCAAGTGGGCCAGATGATAAGGTCTGCGCCTGTCTTTCACAGACCGCCTGTCCACAGGGTAGACACTGCGCGCCAACATTTCACTGCCTCCTTAAGTCAAAGTCCCCGAAAAAACCCGTCATCCCTTTGGGGAATTGGTCTTGACACGATACGAACCTCAGAGGGGCTAAAGGTGCAACGTAAGTTTTCGGTTACAGGCCCTTGGAGAACCGCCGCTTTGTAAAAGGCTTTGAATTTACAGGATGACGAATGGATTAGCTCCTGACGGGATTCGGCATTTCTGTCAGGAGGGGTATTTGCAAAATTTAAGGCGTGACCCCATGAAAACCTCCCGATTAGCGGTTATGAAATGAACGTATCTGGGTTTCTTGAAGGAGGCCGATTCAAGAATAATCGCATACCAGGTAAAATGTCAAGGGAATTCAATCCATGGTTTCCGCCGCGTGATAGATGGAAGCCGTTTTCAAGCCTGATGACAAATCCCGCAGGGTCTCCGGCATAAACAATCCGCTCCTTGGACTACATCACGCGAACGCACTGGGTGCGCTTCAACCACAGAATGATCCCACGCCGTTCTTTTAGCGAGACGCGCTATTTTTCAGCAAGGGGACCATTTCAATACGGCTAAAAGGTTTTGCCGACACCAATGCCAAAATGGAATCTCGGATAGTGACGGGCTGTCTTCGGCCACAGCTTAATCTCTATGGCCTGTACTTTCGGATATCTGTAGTCGAGACCTCCGATGGGTCGAATTTCAGTGCCGACCAACTTCCCCACCACAGTGAGAAGCCCTTCCTTCTCATAGACGGCGGGATCAAGGAATTGATCTGAATGCACAAGGTAGCGCCCCTCGGACCCGTCACCATCCTTCGGCTGACCCTGACCGTCTGTCGGCAAGTGGAGCATCAGGAGCTCTGTGCCGGCTGCCGAAGGCTTATTTTCAATGATCTTGCCTCCCAAAAGCACAATTTCCCCAACATATTCGGCAGGCGCTTTCTGCAAATGGGAAAACGAGCCGTCATAGGTCACCTGAGCGCGGGATTGCTGGGAAATCCCCGATGCACAGCCAAGCAAAAACAAGAGCATGAACATCCATAGAGAATTGGAATTCGTTTTGAATGCATTTTGTTTTCTCATTTTAAACTCCAAATTATGGCGGAATAAAGCTCCATGGAACGTGCAGGGCTATTTCTTATCTCATCCTTCCATTGAAATATTGCGGTGCAAAGCCCTCTGTGTCAACTGTAAAAGAGCAGTAAAAGAGCAATATGGACGCGTACGCGTGGGGCAAGTTGTTTTAACCATCTTAAGCTGGGCATTCCTCTATTCATATATCCTTGATTATGATATATTTTAAAAATTTAAAGGTGGACGGACCTGCCTGAATCATGACATTGAAAAAAATCTCAAATACGCATTTTATACCTAGCTGGACGGATTGGGTAAAGGAAGCGCGGGCATATCTCGAGAGGATACGATGCCCCGGTCTTACTGGCGGCGCGTGGGAAATACGCAAATTGGCGAAAGAACTTCCCAAGAAATTGGCCGTTCTATCTTACAAGCAGTCTGTGGACGTGATTTGGGTGGTATTTATCGGCGGCACCGGTACGGGAAAATCCACACTGTTCAACGCTGTTTGTGGATACCCTCTGAGCGAGATGGGAGTGGAAAGGCCGAAAACCGTCGGCCCCATTGTCTACGTCCACAAAGATGCCCCCATTGAGGAGGATTTCCCTTTGGAGGCCGTTCAATTAGAACGTTACAATTTTGGAGATTCAGGTCCCGGTGGGGTGAGAGGCAAACCGAACCATCTCCTTATGATATGTCACGATCGAACCGAGCTTTCCCATCTTGCCATCGCCGATACCCCGGACCTGGATAGTCTGGAACCGGCAAACCGGGAGGTCGCTGAAGACCTCTATCTGCTCGCCGATACCGTGGTGTTTGTGACGAGTCAGGAAAAATACGCAGACGAGATCCCTTTTCAGCTTCTGGAGCGGATCCAGGAAGAAAATAAACCCTACGCGTTCGTCTTCAACAAAGCTGAAAAATCCTTTACAAAGGACAAAGTGATCCATAGTTTTGGGACTCACGAAATCCGGCTTCAACAGGATCAGGTGTTTTCAATTCCCTATGCACCCGGAGAGCCGTACCCATGGATCACTGGGCATTCAGGATTCCGTGATTTTTCCGACAACCTGTTTCGACAGTTTTCCAAAGAGAATATCGACACATTTCGTCAAGTGAATTTGTCAACCAGAGCCGCGCAAACAAGTACCCAAATTGAGAGGTTACTCGAATTGCTTGCCGCGGAGAATCAGGCGGGCCGGAAATGGCAGGAAAGTCTTCAGGAAGTTTACCACGAAGTCTCTCAGGAACTGATCCGGGCACAAAAGGACCGTTTTGCGGAAGAAAGCCGACGATATCTTCAAACAGAGATCCGAAAGCTTTTTACACGATATGACCTACTCGCGAAACCGCGTCGGTTTCTAAAAAACACACTTTTAATGCCGTTTAGACTTCTGGGATTCACCAAAAAAGGGAATCATGAACGCCACAGGCAAGGACTCTTGAGAGTTCGCGAGAAGATCAATCTTACGCCTGTCAACATGGCTGTTCTAAAACTCAATCGCCGGGTACTTGAGAAACTCTCACCATCCGATGAAACTTCGCCCCTCTTCACCAAACTTCGTGAGCCGAGTGTCCAACTGCAGGAGGCGGAAATCAAGCATCGCACCTTGGAGGCGCAGGACCAGTTGGCAGGGTGGCTGGAGGGAACTTTCCAGGAACTCTCCAGGGGAATCCCGAAAAGCAAACGCTGGGGAATTTACTCCACCTCCGCCCTCTGGGGAGTCCTCATCCTGTCTTTCGAAGTGACCGTGGGCGGAGGATTCACGGTTTTGGATGCCGCACTGGATACAGCCCTGGCACCGTTTGTGACAAAAGGCGCCATGGAACTTTTTGCTTACCACGAGATAAAAAAGATTGCGCGAGAACTGGCAACGCGCTACCAAGATAGATTGCTGTCGGTCTTGCGTCTTCAGCGAGACCAGTATGCGACCTGCGTTCAGTCCCTCATGACACCAAACGAAGTCCTTGAAACCCTGCGCGGTTTCCTCGGTTGATTTGGAAATGATAAGGTTTTGAGCATGAAGCTTACCGTCGGATCCCTTCAAAATGACCTCGAGCAAATCCGGGACCTCCTGGATAGGGGTTCTTTCTTCTCCATTACGGTCGAGGAAAAGGAATCCTTGCAAACCGAAACGACAAATCTCTCGGAAAAACTCGCATCCATCCAAGACAGCTATTTCACGGTGGGCTTGCTGGGTGGCACCGGGGTTGGAAAATCCTCGCTTATGAATGCATTGGCCCGGTCTGACATTGCCTCGGCCGATCACCGACGCCCGCACACCGACCAGGCCCTGGTTTACAGATACGAGAAAACCAATGTACCACCTGGATTATTTCAAGCAGATCTCCCCTGGCGGGAGATTACCCATGAAGTCAAAGAAATCCGGCAAGTTTTCTTGTGTGATATGCCCGATTTCGACAGTCTTTTGGGGGAACATCGTGATTACGTCCTCAACTTCTTGGAACACCTCGATGTGTTGGTCTGGGTGACTTCACCGGAAAAATACGGGGACGGTCGTTTTTATGAGTTTCTCCAGATGGTGCCCAAGGCCAAGCGGAATTTCTATTATGTGCTCAACAAAGCGGATCTGCTTTTCAAGGGTCAGGCTTTTGAAAAGGGTTACGAGCAGCTCGGAAGCGTGACCGCGCAATTTCAACAGCACTTGAAGGAAAACGGCATTGAAAACCCAATCATATATGCCCTTTCATCTCAGGAAAGTTTGGATTCGGCTACGCTCTCCCCATGGAATCAGCTTGCTGCATTTCGACACGCCGTCTTTCAGCAAAGGAACCTCAAACAAATCGCCGCTATCAAAACAAGCAATTTGGATGTGGAAGTGCAGCGGCTCTACGGCGCTTTCGGAAAGGAGATTCGAAATCTGAAGCGCTTCTCACAGCTTCTTGAAAATTCCATAGAAGCATTGGAAAAACACCGTCCGGAATGGATAAAAGCAGGTCAGGGAGCCATTGACCTTTGGCTGGAAAGATACATCAAACAAAACATTTGCTCCCCTCAAAACGATCCATCGCCGCTGGTCGGACCCGGGCACAGCTTGGCGCTTTTGCTGCATGGATGGAAAGGGAAAGGCGCCACCTATGAAAATCCGCAAACGGATGTCGCCGTATTTACACCTCCCGAACACGTAAGGGCCACTTTTCGAGGGCGACTGGAATGGCTGGAAGATCAGGTCAATCACCGCATTCTTCGACAAAATCTGCCCGCATCCTTCCGCCGACGGGTTCAACAAATCCTTGAGGTTCCAAAATCCTTTGACGGACTTGGGCAACAGTTCTTCGATGCCGTGGCCCTGCGCGTGACTTCCCCTCCCCTCCCCTCATTTTGGGGGTTCAAAATCCGTCAATATCTTACCTATTCACTCCTTCTGATCTTTCTTCTCGTAGCACTCGGCGGTAAAACCGCATGGCAGGAAATACTTGCAACTCCTCAAAGTGCTCGTATATTGAATCTGCTTTTTTCCACTATTTACGCGCTTTTCAGCACGAAGGGGCTCGCCGCCCTCGTGAGCTATGGACTGCTCAACCTCTTTTTCGCGTTTCGTTTTTACCGCCGCCATCGGAACCTTCTTCAGAAGGTCACTGAAAAGATAATCGCCTCACTAAAGGCGGATCTGGGGAGCGTTTGGGAAGATAAGTTGAACGCCATCCTCGCGGATCTAACCCAATTGAGGGCGGACATCCAATCGCAAATTGCGGCGCTTTCGGTAATGAAAAAGTGAGACCGGACCGCCTCCGGTTGACCGCCGTCCTTTTCTTGGAAGCCTCTCGGCGCGTGCGGTTTTAAAGTCTATTCCACTTCCAAGTCTTGCACGTCCAACATGTTTGTGAGTCTGGTGAGGGCGGAGACAATCTGTTCTATCTCGGCATCCGAAAGTTTCTTCATTCCGTCGATGATTTTTTGCTGGATGGGTGGCGGGGCATTCGCGGCGAGGCGCTCTCCATGCTCAGTCAACTGAATCGTTATGATGCGGCGATCCGCAGAGTTGCGTGCTCGAATTACAAGGCCTTTTAACTCTAAACGGTCTATGACCCCGGTGACGGTGCTGGATTTGACCATCATGTGCTTGGCAATCTGAGATGGCGGAAGCGGACCGTTTTCATAAAGTGCCAGGATGCAGTTGAGCTGTGCCGCAGTGATGTGGTATTGTCTGTTCAGCTCCTTTGTAAAAAGCTCCCTCCCCTGTATCAGTTTGCGGATCAAAAAGATGATCTCCCGTGTCCCATCCCTGTTAGATCCTTTCTTCGTTTTTCGAGAAGGCCTCGGCTGAATTTTTGTCATTTTGCACCCATCACCGGATCGTATTTGATCTCGATGCTTATATCAGGAAAGCATTGCCCGCACAACCCTTTTTTCGACGCACCTTCCCGGTTTGCTTACGCGGAAATGGATTCAGAGGCGCCTTTCATGCGGCGCTTCCGGAGGTTCTTTCTGAAACTTTCTGCAAGCTTTTCGCCCCATGCCATGGCAGCTATAGGACGCTGTCCGGCCCGGAGCCGCGCCCGCTGTCAAACCGGAAACGACAGCAGTCTGGTTTTCATTTCCTGGTAGCCTATCTCCATGAGCGGCTTCAGGTTTACAATGTCTGCGGTGTTATATTTGATCAACCGCACGAGTGCCGTTTGATCGCCCCACGCATAGGCATTCCAAAGCAGAACGGCATCGTAGCCGTTCAGACCGTCAATGTCTGTGTCTCGAACAATACCCAGTTGTTTTTCGATTCTCTTGAGACCCCCCCGGTAACCGAGCCGCTTCAATAAATGGCGAAGATCGATATGCGCGGCGGGTAAAGTAATATTGGGGAAAGAGCGGCGAATGATCGGCAAGTCAAACGACGAGCCGTTAAACGTTATGACAAGGTCGTATTCAGCGATGGCCACTTCAAATGCATCCAGATTCTTTCCGTTCACAAAAGTCTGAACGCGATTGCCGTCATAGATACCAATCACCGTAATCTCATCGACTCCTTGGTGCCAATTCGTCTCGATATCCAGATACGCGGCTCTGCGCTTGAACGCCTCGAACACACGCCACATTTCCCCTGATGAGAGGCGTTCTTGAAAAAAAGTGATGTCGCCACGGCATGCGAAGGAGGTTTTCAGGTCCGTGCGAACCATCTCATCTCGAGCCGGCGAAAAAACAGTTCGCCTATGGGACAGAAAATCTTGCCAGGTTCGGATCCCACGTTCCCACAGGGTGCGCTCTGTCTTGAGGCCGATTCCCTGGATATGAATAAACGTACGTTCAAGCATGAATTTTTTCGGTCAATCAGGCAATCCAGCGCCTCTTGATGTTGTAGAGACTTGCTGCAAACAATCCGACGCAGAAAGCGCCGAGGATCAGCAAATCCAGAAAAAACGGCATCATGTGAACGCCGTGGACCGCCCCATGAAGCACGTCTGCCCCATAAGTGAGCGGGAGCGCATAGGACAAAGGTTTCAGAAAAACGGGCAACTTCTCGATAGGAAAGAACAGCCCGCAGAGAAAAATCATGGGGAATCGGAAAAAGTTGGAAAAAGTCTGCGCCTCAAACACCTCGCTCACCGCCACGGCGATAAAAAGACCCAGAAACGTCGAGGCCACGGAGATCAGCAATACAGCCGGGAGAAACGCAGCCCATGCCACGCGGCCTATGTCAAACAGAGACGCCGCTATGACCACCGGTACAAAGGCGTTGGCCGCGCCGAACAAAATGGCCCCGCTGGTTTTCGCCAGCATCAGCAGTTCAAAGGGGACGGGGGCCAGCAAGAGTCGTTCAAACGAACGGTTTTTCTTCTCAAAGGTCACCGTCACCGCAAGCAGGGATGTCGTGCCGAACAGAATGGATATGGCCACCACACCCGGAAGCAGGTCCGGAATGCTTCCCAGGCCGCTTCCGGACTTGATGAAAAACATGCCCGTCCACGCCAGCGGGAAAATGAGACCCCAACTCACATTCGGCGGCTTCAGGTAGTAGGTTCGCATGTCCTTGAGCAAAATGTTCCAGAAAGCGATCCAGAGTTTCATTGGCCACCTCCCTTTTTTTCTTTTTCTTTGCGCATGGCGTCCGCTTCTATGCCCGTGATGCCCACGAAGACGTCTTCCAGCGAAGGTCGTATCCTTCGTGCCTCCGAGACTTCAGCCCCTTCATCTTCCAAAAAGCGCACCAGCGGTCCCACGCGAATGGGCGCGTCCGCCTCCACCCGGAGCACACCATGCCTCGGAATGGTGAAGTCGAGGTCGGGGAAGGCATCAGAAAGCTTGCCTTGTATTTCGTTCAGGGCGTTGGCACAGGCGATGCGGACCACATGTTTTGCCTGGATCGGCTGAATCAAATGCTCGACTGTGTCGATTCGTACGATGCGACCGGATACGATGAAGGCGATACGATCGCAAAGCCTCTCGGCCTCCTCGATGTAGTGGGTGGTCAAGAATATGGTGGTCCCGGCCCGATTTAAATCGGCGATGAGCTGCCGCAGCTGTCGGGCGCTCGCCACATCGATGCCCGTGGTGGGTTCATCCAGAAACAGAATTTCGGGCTTGTGGATGATTCCTGCGGCGATGGTCAGCTTGCGCTTCATGCCCTTGGAATAGCCGCCGAACTTTCTGTCCGCTGCCTGGGTCAAGCCGAAAGTGTCCAGAAGTTCTCGAGCCCGGGCCTGTCGTTCGGCCTTGCCCATTCCGTAAAGTGCGGCGCAGAAACACAGGTTGTCAAAACCGGTGAGTTCCGGATACAGATTGCTTTCGTCCGGGACCACGCCGACGAGATGCTGGGCTGCCCTCGGCCTTTCGGTGCAATCGATATCGCCGATACGGATCAAGCCGGCGTCCGGCCGGGCCAGTCCCGTGAGCATGTTGATGGTGGTGGTTTTGCCTGCGCCGTTGGGGCCGAGAAAACCGAACAGCTCGCCGGAGAACACCTCAAAATCCGCCTGTGCGACTGCCTGCACTTCTCCAAACCGTTTCGCCAAACCCCGCGCATCGATTGCAACTCTGTTTTCAGCATCCATTCTTGTCCCCTGTATTTTCCGCTCGTGCCGAAAGGATGTTCGTGCCCGGACCGGCCTTCCACCCTCCCGAACCGGTTGGCTGCATTTTAAAAATTTTGGGCTCAGTCATCTCACGGCGTCTCCGAAAACCTATACAGAGAGCGCTTTCCACTTGAGAAGCCAAGCAATGAGCATCCCCGCGATAAAACCCGCCGCCAGATTGGAGGCCAGGGTGATGCCCAAAATCAATATCGCGACAAAATAGTCTTTGCGTTGCTCCAGATCCATGATCGTCAGGCTCAATTGGGAACCCGCAAACATAAGCAGTACGCCCAGTATGGACATGGGCAAGAAGTTTAAAAAGCTGACGATATGGTTGCCGAGAAGAATCGCAAGCGCCACGAAAATCAGCCCGATCATCAAATTGGACCCTGCCGTTCGGGCGCCGAAACGATAGTGCGCCGCCAGTCCTCCGGCCCCGTGGCACAAGGGCATGCCACCCAGAGAAAAGCTGAAGAAATTGGCCAGGGCCATACTTATACAGGCCTTTCGATTGGTGACGATTCTCGATCGGTCTCCGAAATAGGCCTTTGAAAGATCCGTATACGCCAGAACGGCGTTCCCCAATGTCATCGGAAGCTGGGGCAGCACCAGGGCAAACAGGGCGAAGGTGAAATCGGCTTTCGCGGGCAACCCGAAGGGAAGGATCTCCGGCAGGTAAAGGCCGATACCGCCATTTCCCGGATCCACCCTGGCACCCAGGACCGCGCCCGTGAAGAGTCCCGCAGCGACGACGACCAAGCCGGCCGGGAATTTTCTGTTATCCAGCAAAAACAGGGTGATGATGCCGCCGATACCGCCAATAATCAGGCTGATGGGAATGAACCCGATGGACTGAAAGGCAAGATACGGTTCCACCGCATTTTGAATCACCTGGAACTTGGAGGTCCCGATCATAAATTTAATGCCGCCGGAAATCAGCAGCGCCCCGGTGGAGAGTTGCACCCCGCGAATGACCGATTTGGGAGTAATCTTTCCGATGACATCGATGGCGCCGGTCGCCCCGACGATCAAAAGAAAAACCCCCATAAGTAGCGATGAGGCCAGGATTTGCTCGGCACTCATGGCGGTCGCAATTGCATAGGCGCCGATCACCTTCATCGGCTGAACCGGGACCGTAACCCCGAAATAGGCACCCGAGATGATATAGTAAACTCCGATACTCAAAAACAGACCCGATGGGTTGAGGCCGTTGAAAAGAACCATGGCAATGGCGATGGGCAGCAGCGTACCGAGATCGCCCAAAGACCCGGCCAATTCCATTCGATCAAACTTGAAGCGTTCAGACACGCGCCTCTCCAATTGGTTAAGAAAAGTATTGATGAAGCAACTTGGCGCATAAAAAAAAGAGGATGATGCTGAAAATCACACGAATGGTTTTCCCCTTCAGCCGGGTGCTCATGATTCTCGCCCCGGCTTGACCTCCGGCAAAAGAGGCCAGAGCGGCGGGAAGGATGAACCACCAGTTGATTTTTTCCATGGAAGCGTAACCCAGAAATCCCGTCAACGAAGCGAAGCACACGATAAAGGTTGAGGATGCCGCAGCAATTTTTGTCGGTGTTTTGAGCATATAAATGAGTAGGGGCACAACGAACACCCCACCGCCGATCCCCAATAGGCCGCCCATAAGACCGATACAGAAACCGATACCGATCCCACCGATAATTTTACCCGCAGACCCCATAGCGCTGGATTCAACATCGCCGGTCGGCGACATGAGCATGCGAACCCCTGCCACGGCCAGCACGATCGCCATGAGGATCAAAAAGAGCTTCAAATCCATGTGCACATTGAGATACGAGCCGATCGGGGCGGCCAGGCTCGATGAAATGATCAGTGGGATGGACAGCGAAAAATCCACCATCTTTTTTCGCGAATAGGTATACGCGGCGGAAGCGGCAGCGATAAGATTCAGAAACAAGGACGCCGATGCGGCCTCGGATTTTGCAAACCCGAGAATCACAAAGAGCGGCGAAAATATGAGCCCCCCTCCAAGGCCGACCATCGTCAGCACCAGGGATATGAAAAAAATAGCGCCAATTAGTACCACGGACATGCTTATGACCTCAAAGTACGCTCAATTTCCGATTACCGGTGTTTGGGAGCGGGTTTTTGATTTGTACAAGGATGCCCTTCAGTGTCCCCGTGACACGCTTGGATCTGTTCCTCACTGCACTCCGATGGTTTCCCCTTCAATTTGTCGGGATGCTCACAGCAATCTTTGCACATATTCAGTTCCCTCCTTTCCATATCCTTTGTGTGGATGCCATCCGGGACCAACCGGTGACAGACGACCCTGAAATCAGGTGCCTGATCGGTTTTTTTTCTCAACGCTTCAGCGATTTGGAGGATCGCGCTCCTATCAACGCGGTAGTGGGTCCAGTATCCCCGCTTCTCTCCGCTCACCAATCCGGCCTTCCTCAATATTTGCAGGTGCTGGGAGACGGCCGCCTTAGAGATATTCAGATGGCCGGCAAGCGCACCCACGCAAAGGTCATGGGTCAGAAGCAGATTGATGATCCGAAAACGACTCTCATCCGCCAGCGCTTTTAAGGTTAAAACTAAATCACTCATGGTGAAATTCATTTAGCTGAAAGCTTAAATGGATCTTTCTATATTGAATTCGATCTGTCAAACAAAAATCTGTTTCGACAAATCGGTCATTTGTATCTATTTAGATTTTTGAAAGACTCCGATAAGGGCCGTTGGGATCTCTTTTAGAAGACCTCGCCGCACCCTGTACCCTGCACGGGGAAAGCCTACATCGGAGGGATTTTTGATCCGGAATTCGCCAGCCACGGCAGAGCCGACAGCGCTTATTGCGGCAGCCAATCACAGACTTTGACAAACCGGATAGGTCTGGGGTAATGTAATATTTGGCACCCGGATGATCTTTGAAGCCCGGCGAGAAATTAACCGGAGCGGGATGCCTTTTTATAGAAATTCGGCAAAAAAGGAATAACTGAAATGTCAAAATGGTTCATGATTTTAGTCGCTTTCGTTTTTCTGATGGGTACGGATGTCCTTATCGTTTCTCAATCAAACACAAATGCCGCCAAAAGGATAGCGGTTGCGGCAGATGAAACCGAAGCCCTCGAGCGTCCGAAACAAATTGATCAAATCACTCTTCATTACCAAAGCTATGGAAAAGACAGGCAGGGACCGGTGGGATTTTCTCATGGGAGGCACGCTCGTGAATATCAGATCAGTTGCTGGGAATGTCACCATGAATACAGTACTGATGGAAAAAACATTTGGGCACCGTGGGGAAAAACGGAGAAATGTATTGCGTGTCACGAACCCAATGAAAAAGAGGATGGAGTTCTCAGTTTGACGGCTGCATTTCACTCGAAATGTATGACGTGTCATGAGGAGCGGGATATCTACAAAGGGGAAATCAAACGATATAAGGATTGCGGCCAATGCCATCTCAGGGAGATACGCATCGAAAACCCGGGTTATGAACAGCCTAAAATGCGACCGGTCATATTCCATCATCGAAAACATGAAAACGAATACTTGAATCTCAATGGGGAACCGATTGCCTGCGAGGCGTGTCACCATGCGTATGTAAACGGCGAGAATACGTGGACGGAAGGGGATAATGTAAAGAGCTGTGGCACCAAAGGATGCCATGATCCGCTGATTGCGAAGGGAGACAGGCAATACAGGCTTCGGATCGCCTATCATCAGAACTGCAAGAACTGCCACAAAGCGCTAAGAACTGTCGATAAATCAAAAGACGCCCCCTACAAAGAATGTTCCGGCTGCCACCGGTAGTTTCGATACAGCCAACCGGTGCCTGAACGAAAACCGGGAATTTTCTTTAGGACCGGGAGAGGCAAGAATTATAACCGGAGCAATACGATGGAAAACCGGATTTTTGAGGATGAACCCGCCTCAGGCGGGTTATAATATACCCTGCGCCATGCGCCACGGAAAGAAACCCCAGGGATATTTTTTGCAGTTTCATCCGCACTTAAACTTCCCATCCTCATAAATCAGAACTTTTTTCCCGCTCCTCAAATGGGCCGTGACGATCTTTTTCTCCGTGTTCACGAGGTCCCAGTGAAGGGCTGAGTCGTTGAATCCCAATTTACGTTTCATGACTTTTGAAAGGTCGGCCGGATCGCCGTCGTAAGTATCCCTGTAAGACGAACCCACCGCCAGATGACAGTTTCCATATCGACCCCCATAGTTTTCATCATACAGCGTATTGGCCATGAACTTATTGATCCTGGAAAAGCGTTTATCGGTGAGAGAAAACTCCCCGACTCGGCTCGCGCCTTTGTCCATTTCAAGCTGGTTCGCAACAAACCCCTCTCCCTTCTCAGCCGCTATCTTCACGACAGAACCTTTTTCGAATGTCAGTCGCACGCCCTTTACGTAATTACCGCTTCGAAAGGATGGTTGATCGGCATAATAGAGCCCTTCCGTGCCTCGCCAGTCCGGAGAGGTAAAAATCTCAAAGCTGGGGATGTTGTGACCCGAAATGCCAATCCACTTGCGATGTTCCCCGGGTCGAATTCTCAGATCCACATTCTCGGATTCAATATGATAGTGCTTTACCTCCATGCTGTTCATCCACTGCTTTATGGCCGTCGCCTCTTTGAAGATACTTCTCCATGCCTGGACCGAATCCGCCCGGTCCAGGTAGCAGGCGCGGATGACTTGGTTGGTGTATTGCCTGAGAGACATCCCTGACTGCTTGGCGAGTTCCGCCGTTGGCAACGCGCATAACGTCCATCCGTATGACCCCTTCGCTTCGCGCTTCTCAAGGATATCACGTAACGGTTTTCTCGCTACGAGTGCGGTGCCAATTTGCTTTGAATCAATATCCCTCAGATGGGTCAGTGAGTCGGGCGCGTAAAGGTAGATACTGCCGTTGACATACTCACAAAGTTGGTTTTCCCAGGGACCCAAAAAAACGAGCTGATTTTTTTCGGCTTTCTCATAGAAGTTGTGTTGCATCTCGGGCGTCATTTCCAGACGCATCACAGGATTCATTCCCAGATCCAGAAGCTTGGCCTGGATAATTTCGGCCATTTTGATTGCCGAGAGATCAAATCGGACCAGGACAATGTCTCCCTTTTTGAATTTTTCTTTTCGGGCGGTTTTCAGTGCCCACAAGAGCACATCCGCATATCTATCAACCTGTTGTTTATTCAGCATGCATCTCTCCCTGTTTTTGAGAATATGAAAATGGGCGATGAGAATCGGGCGGGGCAAAGGCCTGTCGGCGAATTCAAGCGGCGAATTACTTGCCGAAGATGTGATTTGCAATCACTTTTCTTTGAATCTCCGAGGTCCCTTCGTAAATGGTAAAGACCCTTACGTCCCTGTAATATCTTTCAACGGGAAAGTCCTTAATGTATCCGTATCCGCCATGAATCTGAATGGCTTGATAGGCAACCTTATTGGCCATTTCGGAGGCAAAAACCTTTGCCATCGAAGCCGCGCCCGTAAAATTTTCGCCCCGGTCTTTCATGGCGGCGGCGTTGAAAGTCAAAAGCCTTGCCGCTTCGATCTGAGTCGCCATGTCCGCGATCATCCACCGGATCCCCTGAAATCTTGAAATGGATTGATTGAATTGAATACGCTCTTTCGCATAACTCACGGACGCGTCCAGGCAAGCTTGTGCCACGCCCACCGATTGCGAAGCGATCCCGATTCGCCCCCCATCCAGAGAGGCCATCGCAATCACAAAGCCGTCTCCTTCGCGACCCAGGAGATTTTCAGCAGGAACTCTACAGTCCTCGAAGATCAGTTCCACGGTGTCGGAAGCCCG
>JAWOGN010000007.1:0-10102 GCA_046496815.1 Desulfatiglandaceae bacterium | reverse complement strand
GCGAAGGTCCTTGTCGTTGCCTTGGGCCTGGACACGGCAAAGGGCGACCCCACGGGAACCTGGAGTCTTGTGCCGAAGGACTTCAACATCAACGGAAGGATGATCGGATCCCTGCGGCTGCCGACCCTGGTGATCCAGGAGGGCGGATACCGCATTCGCACCCTCGGCACCAATGCCCGCCGTTTTTTCCTCGGCCTCTGGGAGGGGACGCATCGTTTTGCCGCCCCGGACCGAATGAAAACCGACCACGAGCCAAAGCGGGTGAATAGTGGAAGCCCCGTCAATAAATGATGACCACTTTTATGGAAGAAAAGCAGTCCTCAAAGCAGCCAAGAAAACCTAGAATCGAAACCGCTGCTTTTTCGAGCTCACAATGAAGCCGGTATAGCGCGCGGCAAGAAACATGCTTCCAGCGGAAAGCCCGCTATGGATCATCAGAGCGACAGGCTGCTAGAGAACATTCATGGCTGTGATCCCGGCGACCCTATTTCGGAATGAAGCGGTTTGATCGGAGGTGTTTTTTTGAGGGCTGAAATGAAACGATAGTTGTAAGTGGTTTTCCATCAAAGATTCTATCTCATTCACTACGGAGCCGGATGATGAGAAAATTCTTATCAGTTCAAATCGACTCTTGCCTTTAAGATAGTCGGACCATACACCGTTTATTTCCTCAACGGAAAGATTTGAGATATCCAAGAGTTTTGTCAGCACATTTTCTCTCTGCTTGCATTCCGTCGCTTCTTTTGTACATTCGATGATGCGCCGAGCGGCAAACACCGGGATTGTTTTTTCAGTTTTAGAGACGTATCGCATCGTTGCTTCCACAACAGCATCCGGGCTGTATTTTGTAAACAGAAACTTTATGATATTGTTCCGTATGATGGGTGTCTTTGCCCACAGACCAAAGATGAGTTCATCCGGCGAGACAAACCGTTCCACATGTGAAAGCTTCCTTATCAGAAAGCTCCAAATGCCTTCCTTGATTGAATCAAAAGGCTCTGAATTACCCGCCATCACGAGTGTTGCGATCATTTCCGGTGGCAGGAGATATGCAGCCTCTTCAAGTGGCACGCTCTCTGTAAAGAAAAGATAACAGATCCGGCTGACCGTCTTCTCGTGGCCGTAATTGACCAGGTCAAAAAAGTTGCCCAACAACTCCTTCTTCTTAACCTTCGCTAAATGGGTAAAACGCCCGGATTTGAGACTGTCCAGCAGTTTTATCAATCTTGTGGCTCTGTATGGCGGTATTTCTTGTTTAATGCCGTGCAAAATCGCAACTATCTCTTGAGCGGCATGGTTTGAAATATTCGCCTCACGAATCGTCTTTTCAATCGTCAGCGGAAGCGTTTCCATCGTCCGGCGGACACGCATGCTAGGTTTTCATCTTGTGAAAAACTGAGCGTGCGGTATGGATATTTGCTGACTGGTAGTAGCTCTCAGTTCTCTGCCGTTCAAGAGCCTCTCCCATTTCATTCTCTAAGAATTCCGTGAGGGATAGGCACTGGGGACCTCTGATTCCCGTTACACTCAGCGTGAGCTTTCCATCTTTTCCGACAAGCACCTTCAGTTGCGTACTCATGTCCCTCTCCCTCATGCGACTTTCCGGAGTATCATTTCAATTTGACCATCCCTCGTGACCGTGTTCTTCAATACGGCGTACCCCTTCCGCCTGGCTGTCTTCATCAGTTTCCGGCATGAATACTCCTGGAATATATCGCCAATGATGCGTTTTTTGCTTGTTCGCTGATTGTTCCAGTCTGCGACAATCTCATAGCAGTCGTCGGTGGCGTGTGCCCTGGTGAATCCAATCCGTGCACCCTTTTTGGACGCAATAAATTCGAGTTCATACCTGAGCCTTCTGCCATGTGTTCCTGAAACTGCGCCGCCTTCTTGGACCTGATAGCCGAGTTTCCTGAGGGCCTGCTTTAAAACCGGCCCGTCTTTGAGTTGGGTTTTTACCTTTGTGATATGGGACATGGTTCCCTCCTTTCTCTGTCTTTGAATGGTTCTGAACAAGAAGCAAAACGGGCCCTTGACACGCACCACTTCCGCAGCGAATCGATATCCTCCTTCAATGTTCTTGAAAGGGGAATGAAGGCTTTGAGGGTTCTCAGGAGCGTGAACTCATCCAACTCCGCTTCGCTTTCAGCGCACTCGTAAAGGGAGTCGATGAAGGCCTGCTCGATCTCAGCGCCACTAAAGCCTTCCGTTGCGTCCAACAGGCTTTCCCTTCCTTTCAAGTCGACCTCCGGCACATATTTCCCCAAAAGAATCTCAAAGATGGACGTCCTTTCGCCCCTGTTGGGCAGGTCAACAAAAAAGATCGCGTCAAAACGACCCGCTCGCATGATCTCTTGAGGCAACGATTGCAGCCGATTGGTGGTCGCCCAGACGAAAACGCCGTCTCTGGCGGACTGCAGGAATTCCAGCAGCAAGCCGAGCGATCGTGAAAGCACGCCACCATCCAGAGTGCTGTCGCCGATCTGAGGAAAAAACTTTTCAAATTCATCGATCCAGAGGATGCACGGAGAAAGCGCCTTCACGGTCTCCAGGGCAATGGTGAGGTTACGTTCCGTCTGCCCGACGAGTGAAGAGAAGAGGCAAGCGTGGTTTAGTTTGACAAGCTTGACCTGCCATGAGCCTGCAAGGGCGGAAGCCAGTGCGGATTTGCCGCACCCCGGCGGCCCCGTAAGGATCACACCCTTCGGGCACGGCAATCGACTTTCAGTTTGCGGAGACCTCCCCTTGAAAAACCTGCCCCTTTTGAGCAACCAGGTCTTCAAAGTTTCGAGTCCGCCGACGGAATTGAGATCCATGTCCGCTTCACAGAGTTCTATGAGCCTATTCGCTCTTTCACACAGCACCGATGTTCTCTGATTGGTGATGAAATCCTTATCCAGCCTCTTCAGCTTGGCAAGGCTCAAAGAAATAAGGTTTTGACATTCAAGAATTGATAGGCCCTTGAGCGCGTCGGTCAAATCCCTTATTTCATCTTCGGGGATGTGCGGGTCGCAAGCGCTGAGCATTTCTTTCAGATCGTTCTCGTCGATGTGAGCGACATTTAGCTTTGGGATGTCTGAGATGATCTCCGGCAATTGCAAATAGGGCCTGCCCATTATCACTACCGCGCTGTGATGACAGCGCCACTCGGTGATCAATTTGAGCTTGGTCAGTAGGTATGGGTCTTGGTTTTCAAGAACAAGATCAAAGTGCTCCAGGATAAATAACGACCTTTCGAAGTACTTGACCTTATGTTCTGTTGCAAGTATCCGATCCAGCATTTCAAGCGGGTCAACCGGAGTTTTCTTGCTTTGTTCTTTCCCTGCCTGCCAAAGACCCTCGGAAATATTGTAACGGTAGATGTCGGTGAATCTTTTTGAAGCGATCTCGATACATCTCTCAACCATCCATTGGTGGTCTCGTGATCCCAAATAGAATAAGCTGCAAAGCGAGTCGAAAATAGATTCAATACGCTCGATATGATTCATAACGGGTCAGCCGCATGGCCTGGGTTCAGGAAATTCCGGGTCCCCTAACGCCAGTGCTATCTCTTGAATTGTCTCGTCATTCCACGAGAAAAAAATTATATCCTCCCTTACAAATACGTCGATGTCGCGGTGTTGCGCCATGCGTTTCGTCCTTTCCAGTGGACTGTTCTATCAAATAGAACACAGCACTCAAAAAAATATATGCCAACTCTTGCTAACCCATTGCCGGCGAACGTCTCCAGGCCATTGGGGCTCCTGTGGGATTCACCAGCAAGCCAAGCTCCTGAAGACGGATAATCATGGCTTGTTTCGAGCAGTTGGTAAAGCCCCCCGCCTCACACACCATCGCCGCGATGAAATGCCAGTTCTCCACACACGGGTCGACCCAGATAGATGTCCCCCAAAATGCGCTTTTCACATTTTCCAATACCAGCTGTTCGGTGTCCAGGGTTTGGCAAAAGGCTGATCTGACTTTTTCCTCCGGCATCAGGAGACACGCGGCAAAATAATCGGCCTGCCATTCAATGGGCTCCCTGGCATTTGCGGCCCGGCAGATGACTGCCCCAGCCTCTGCTGAAATCCTGGCTTGGAGGCCTATATGCTTCCGGTGGAGAATCCAGTGCCCAACCTCGTGGGCACACGTAAACACCACTCTCCCTTCTGAGCTGCGTTCAAATAGCTTTTCGTTCACACAAATCAGTCTGGACTTTACCCACGTCGCACCCAACACGTCTTTCATGCCCAGCGCCTTTTCGAGGTCATCGTAGGCGAGCCGGAGCCCTAAATATCTTTCTATGAGGTCTTCTACCGGTATGGGCGGTTCGAGAGGGTACCCCAGCATGGACTCGGAATTTTTGATGAGGTTTTCAGCCTTTTTGCCGATTTGATCTCTGGACAGCCAGGGAACCTTCATTGGTTTTCTTTCTCCCGTTTCCCCAATTTTGCAATTCTGGCCAGCTGCGTGATTCTTTCCCAGTCCTCTTGCTCGAACTCCTCGTCACGGGCCATCCGAAGAAAATCGGCCACCTCGGGTTTTTGTGCCACATAATCCGATACTTCCGGGTCGACTTTTCTTGCTGCAACCAAGAGATCCTTTTTCTCGATGGCGAGCGCCGCCGCGATATCCAGGATGACGGCCTCGGAAGGCGGTGGAACATGACCCTTCTCCACATCGCTGAGATATCCGGGCGATTTATTGATCCGGCGAGCCAGTTCCCTCAGACCGAGGCCTGAATCGATCCTTCGCTTCCTTAATATTTGGCCGAATGCATCATCCATAAGAGACGTCGTACGACTTTTGTTCTGTTTAATCGAACAGTCGGGAAAGGTCAAGAAAAAAATGAGGTGTCAATTTAGAGGAGTTCGTAAAAACTCGTCACACCGTTGAAAATCCCGATGAATGCGGGATCTTCGAACGGAGGGCCAGCTCCTCCTTATGTGACTGAAAAGACTGGATCCCGGTCTACACCGGAATGACGGAAAATGGTGATTTCCGACTTTTTATGAGGCCGACAATTTAGGTTTTTGAAAGGCTACCACAAGGGCCGTTATTCAGTTTTTTCAAAAATTGTATCAATTTAGATTTTTGAAACACTGCGATCGGGGCCGTTGGGATCTCTTTCAGATGACCGCAATCCCGATACATCGGGACACGTAGAACGCCCCCAATCCCGAAATAGGCGGCTCGGTAAAGGCAGAGAAGACCCAAGTTGCAACAGCGATTCCCTTCTGGGGCTGTCCGGGGATGAGTTTTGAGGCCCAGCTGCCGTTCCATGGAGTGAGGGAGGGCTTTGCGGTCTTCTGAAAGAGATCCCAACGGCCCCTGTTGTTCTGCTCACGAGTCCTTTCAAAAATCTAAATTGATACCAAAAATTTAATTGATACAAAACCAGCGTATTTGTTCATGTCATCAATCCGTGCAGACCTCGGGCAATCCGAATGCTGAGAATTGAAACGAATTCATGGAATTGCCAGTACGTGCTGGATGATGCCCAAGTACCCCCCGGCTGCGCGCTTCAGGTCGGTCAGATCGATGAACTCATCCACCGTGTGGGCCTGTCCTTCACGGCATGGCCCGAACCCCGCCGTGGGGATGCCGAGCAGGCCTGCGGTATATGCGGCGTTGGTGCAGAACTGCCAAAACCTGAATTCGGGAGCTAAGCCCGCGGATCGAAGGCCGTTGAAGCTACGCTGGACCAATTCATGCCGCGTGTCCAGCTTCCAGGCGGGAAAGAATTTGGGGACCCGAATTTCAACACCGGTGTAAGTCGTGTATCGAGCCTCTCCAATCGCAGCCTTAAAGGCCTTCCCCTTCCCGATCTTCCGGAAAGGGGCCAGTACGATCTCCTCGGTCTCGCCGGGTAGGGTTCGCCGGTCGTAGGTGACACGGCATCGGCTCGGGATCATGGAGTGCCCCGGATAGGGCTCGGAGATGATATCGGTCAGGGCCATAATGGCATCGCCCACGTCCGGGTCCGAGGGGAGTACCAAGGCCTCAGCGGATCGGACGGCCTCAATCATCATGAGCGCGGCATTTGCGCCCAGATGCGGGGTGGATGAGTGCGCCGGTCGCCCGATGGTCTCCAGGTGAATCTCGGCCCGGCCCCGACCGCCGTGACTGATATTGAGGTCCGTCGCTTCGCCGATCAGGACAAAGTCCGGCCTAAAACGCTTGATGACGGGATCGAGGGGAAACCCCTCCACCACTTCCTCCATGACCGACGCCGAAAACACGATGCGGCCGGCGATCCGGGACCGATCCAATGCCGCCCCGGCATGGAGCATGGCCGCCAGGGCGCCTTTCATGTCGGCCGTCCCCCGGCCGTACATACGGTTCTCTTCAATGACGGCACCGAATGGATCGTGCTCCCAGTCGACCCCGGGAGCGATGCCCACCGTGTCCGTGTGGGCATCAAGCAGCAGGGTGGGTCCTCTATGGGCGCCGTGAATCACTCCGACGGTGTTTCCGTATTCATCGCTTCCCACGTCCTCATATCCGAGCCGGTTCATCTCCCGAGCGATCAGCTCCATGGCCGGCTTTTCCCGACATGATAGGGATTCTGTCTGAACGAGGGACTGAAGAAATCCGATCATGGCATCAAAATCAATGGACATAAAATCCTCCTCCATGAAATCGCCGTACGATTTCATTTAAATTTTGGATCTGTTCTATGGACATTTTAAGCAGCCCGTTGCCACCCTCCATGTTCTTGAGATGAGCGGGGGGAGACGCTTGTTTAAGCTCCCATCGAGGAGATGGGTGCAAAAAAAACGATCGGCACCGGCCTAACGCGGTATCTGAAAGTGGAAATTACCGATGCCGACGATCGCCCATCTTGAAATTCTCCTGTGAAGCGGTTGTCTGCCCTAGAACGTTTCTCTTCTCCTTTTGTTCCAGGGGATCGGCGGCTATCTTGCGAGGCGTCTCTCTTTCGTATCCCCGGGAGGCGAGAGGACCACCTCCGCTCAAAGCAGATTGAAGTCTTCCACAATCATCTGCCCTTTGGGAACCCCCAGGGCACCGAACTGGTTGATGAGCGCTTCGACCATGCGGGACGGTCCGCAAAGAAAGATATTTTTGTTGAGCACCCCGTCGCGAAGGCGGTCGGCCACGTACGCAGCGGAGAAGCGGCCTTGAACCGCGCTGAGGTAGACCTCGTAGTGATGGCCGCGCTGTTCCAGTGCATTGAAGCCGTGAAATTGACTGTGAAGGACCTCATGGCGGATGTCTTCATCGAAATTGGCCTGATCCTCCGTGCGGCACACATAAAACAGGGCCACGCGAGGGCTTTTCCAGGTTCGGACAATTTCCGGGTGAATCGAACTTAATTTTTCCGGTACTTCTCCGCTATCCAGCCGCTCCTCCGAGTGCAGGGCCACGTGCCACATGCCGATAAACGGCGTAATGCCGATGCCCCCACCAATGAAAATGCAGTCTCGCTCTGCGCTGAGGAACTTTTCGCTGAACCGGCCGTAGGGCCCGTATACGGTCACCGGATCCCCTTTTTCTAGGCCGAGGAGAGTGCGGGTGTGGTCCCCCGACGTCTTTATGCCCAGCTTGAAATTGCCCTCGATGTTGTAGCCGCACGCAATGGAGTAGGGGTGCGGCTCTGGGGATATACCCGGCTTGCGTACCACAAGATAAACGAACTGGCTGGGCCGAAAATCCATTTTTTTGCCGCGAGGCGAAAAAACTAATTCCAGGATGCCCCCCAAACGTTCGATATGCACCACTGCATAAGCGTAACGCGGACCCAGGAAGCGATAAAGGAAGCGGATGTAGAAGAACGCGCCTGCCGCAACGGCCAGCAGCGTATACACCCAGATTCTCAGAAGCGGGTATTTGCCGACGTCGGCGTCCACCCACGCGATATGCATGATCAGGAGAAGCAGGACGAGGCCGAACCATTCGTGGGTGCGCTTCCAGACATGGTACGGCAACCGGATCCAGAGCGTCAATGCAATCAGACTTGCCAGGATGAGCATCGTGGCCACCCCGAGGTTCTGCCCCACGAGGTAGGAGTCACCCCTCGGTGCCCGAAACCACATATCCAAGAAAAAGGCGCCTAACTCAGGAAGCTGATCCGCAGCCAGGCAGAGTGGATGCAGGAGGATAATCCAAAAGCTCCAGCGCCCGAGCCGCTTGTGGACTTGATACACTTTGTCAAGACCCCCGAAAATCTCTTCGAGGAAGGGCCATCGTGTGGAGAGCACCGTGCCCCAGCACATCAACACCAGGACCGACAGGGAGGCGGCTTTGGCAGGATACTTGAAAGGGTCTGAGAACCCATCGTGGAAATACCACTTACTTCCAAGCCATATGCCCCAGGTGACGGCCACAGTCAACACGATGGGGAGTAAATGCTGCTTGGTGCGGGAAATTGTCAGCATGGGGATATTGAAACAAAAAAGGTTAAGGTGCCGTCCCCACTCGGTCCGCGGCGCACGCCGCAGCGTGCTTCACCGAGACAGGCCAAACCGTTTTCCCACCGCCGGAAACATTGCGATTGAGGAGACCTTCGTCGGGGAACCCAACTCCGTGGGTCTGATGGTCCGTAATCGGGCCTTGAGCAGGCAGCGTAGGGATCGTCCCTCAAAGAATTAGGGTGTAAAGATCTGATTTTTTTTGGGAGCAGAATGTAAGCCATATGACCGGGGGTGTCAAGCGGCATTCGGCTGGTAAGGTTTTGGGCGACGACGCCCCCCGGAACGCCATCGGCTGAAGTCGGAATGTCGCAACCCCACCGGCATGTTCTACTGCATACGCCGCTTCGTAGCCGCGGACCCATTTCACACAAAAAACGCTCATTTCGACTCAAGACGTCCTTGACAAAGCCCGCTGTTTTATTATTTTAAAAAAAAACGTTTGATTGATACGATTTGAACGATACAAAAAAGGAGGAAGAGATGAAAACATTTAGAATTTGCCTGTCCGCAATTTTGTCGGTTTTGGTCCTGGGTTTCGCCGGTTCCGTTGCAACCGCTGCAGAGGACTATTCAAGCACCATCAACGTATTCAAACAATCCCCGCAAGTCCAACCCTATTTCAAGAACGCGTATGGATATGCCGTTTTTCCAACCGTCGGCAAGGGAGGTCTAGGCATCGGCGGCGCATACGGAAAGGGTCAGGTGTACCGCGGCGGGGAGGTAACCGGCATAACGAAACTAATGAAGGTATCCATAGGGTTTCAAGCCGGCGGTCAGGCTTTCAGTCAAATCATCTTTTTCCAGGACAAGCGCGCCTACGATGAATTCACCAGCGGACAGTTTGCATTCGATGCCCAGGCATCGGCGGTGGCGATTACCGCCGGGGTACAGGCACAGGCCGGTTCAACCGGGGCCACAGCCGGTGCGAGTGCCGGGCCGAAGACCGCCGCGCATGCTGAAACAAATTACTACAAGGGAATGGCAATCTTCGTACATGCCAAGGGTGGCCTGATGTATGAAGCTGCAATTGCAGGGCAAAAATTCAGCTTTGAACCTTTATGAGCGATATGGATTCCGGGCGATCGGATTTCCTTCCCGCATCGGCCTGCGTCTGCGGTGGACACCCCTCCGCACGCAAGGGGAATCCAAGCGCGGAGTGGGAGTTCTTCATCCTGTGAGGACTCCCAACGCTTTCCTTTCCCTTTCTTCATTCGTCGATGGTCTTGTAATGACGTCATCCCCCCGTTGAAAAACCGAGTCCAGGTTTTTTTGTAGCTCCTTCAAAACACGGGTTTCGAGTCGAAGCCCCGATATTCATGGAGGCGTATTTCGGAATGACGAAAAAAGGTCAATACGATCATATCCTCCGCCTGCCTTATTCCGGGTTGTCGTTCTTGGGTACTCACCGACGCTGATTTTGGACGGTGTGCTGCTGTCGGCTAAAATCTGTGTGGTTCCGTGCGAACACAGATAGTCGAACCGACGATACCGACATCCATGGGGTTACAGGCATTGCAGCCCGTTTTTTTCTGAAATGAGACAAAAAATCGAGTGTCTGCTGATGCCACCCATACAAAAAGAATTGGACGACTTATATGGGATTTCATAGTATGAAAATCATTTTCTCCCGAATGAGAGACTGACCCGTGCGAGTTATGAATTTTTTGAACGGGCATTCTCTATTGCTT